>JAGTSD010000042.1 GCA_018262135.1 Pseudomonadota bacterium
CGCGCTGGTGGCGGGCACCAAGTATCGCGGCGACTTCGAGAAGCGGCTGAAATCAGTGCTGGCGCAGTTGCGCAAGGAGCGCAACGCCATCCTGTTCATTGACGAGATTCACACCATCATCGGCGCCGGCGCGGCTTCCGGCGGGGTGATGGACGCCTCGAATCTGATCAAGCCGATGCTGGCCTCGGGTGAGATGAAGTGCATCGGTTCGACCACCTATCAGGAATATCGCGGCATCTTCGAGAAGGACCGGGCGCTGGCGCGGCGGTTCCAGAAGATTGACGTGGTCGAGCCGTCGGTCGAGGAGAGCTACCAGATCCTCAAGGGATTGAAGACCCGGTTTGAAGAACATCACGACGTGAAGTACGCCGACAAGGCGCTGCGGGTGGCGGTGGAACTGTCGGCGCGCTACATCAACGACCGCCACCTGCCGGACAAGGCGATTGATGTCATTGACGAGGCCGGCGCCAGCCAGCGGTTGCTGCCGGTTGCCAAGCGCAAGAAAGTGATCAACGTCGCCGACATCGAAACCATCATCGCCAAGATGGCCCGCATCCCGCCCAAGACGGTATCGTCGTCTGACAAGGATGTGCTGCGCAACCTGGAGCGGGATCTCAAGCTGGTCGTGTTCGGCCAGGATGAGGCGATTGGCAATCTGGCCACCGCCATCAAGATGGCGCGTGCCGGCCTGGGCAACGAGCAGAAGCCTATCGGTAACTTCCTGTTCGCCGGCCCGACCGGCGTGGGCAAGACCGAGGTCACCCGGCAACTGGCCCGTATCATGGGCATCGAGCTGATCCGTTTCGACATGTCCGAGTACATGGAGCGGCATACGGTGTCACGGCTGATCGGCGCGCCGCCCGGCTATGTCGGTTTCGATCAGGGCGGCCTGCTGACCGACGCCATTTTGAAGCATCCGCACGCGGTGCTATTGCTGGACGAGATCGAGAAGGCGCACCCGGACGTATTCAACCTGCTGTTGCAGGTGATGGACCACGGCACGCTGACCGACAACAACGGCCGCAAGGCGGATTTCCGCAATGTTATCCTGGTGATGACCACCAATGCCGGTGCCGAACAGATGGACCGGACCTCCATCGGCTTCACCACCCAGGATCACAGCAGCGATGGCTTGGAAGTGATCAAGCGGATGTTCACGCCCGAATTCCGCAACCGGCTGGACGCCATCGTCCAGTTCAAGGCGCTGACGCCGACGACCATCGCCCAGGTGGTGGACAAGTTCCTGATCGAACTGGAAGCGCAACTGGAGCCGAAGAAGGTCACGCTGGAGGTGGACGAGGACGGGCGGCAATGGCTGGCCAAGCGCGGCTACGATCCCAAGATGGGCGCGCGGCCGATGGCGCGGCTCATTCAGGAGAACATCAAGCGCCGCCTGGCCGAGGAGTTATTGTTCGGCCGGCTGATGAACGGTGGGCACGTGATCGTCACCACGCGCGACGACGATCTGCAAGTGGAAATCGCCGAGGAAGAAGTGGTGCCCTGAGATGGAGCCAGGGTTGGGGTCAGCGGCAGTGCGCGGCCGCTGGCTGCCACGCCCCGCCGACGGAGGGGGCACGAGCAGAATGGACGCCGGGTTCAGCGTCCCCGATAGGTGATGCGGCCCTTGCTGAGATCGTAGGGAGTCAGTTCCACTTTGACCTTGTCGCCGGTCAGGATGCGGATGTAGTTCTTGCGCATCCGGCCGGAGATGTGCGCCGTGATCACGTGACCGTTCTCCAACTTTACCCTGAACATGGTGTTGGGCAGGGTATCAACCACGGTGCCCTCCATTTCAATGTGGTCTTCTTTCGACATAAATCCTCGCTGACGCGTTGTTGCTGGCCTTGGTAAAAAGACCAATCACCATAGCGAAAATCCTGGGGCGCGGCAAGTGAGTACGAGTGCGTCCCGCCATCTGCTGATCGTCTATCACTCCCAGACCGGCCATACCCGAACCATGGCGCGGGCGGTGTTGCGCGGCGCGCGGCGAACGCCAGAGGTTGAAACGCGGCTCAAAGTGGCGTTGCGCGCCGGCCTGGACGATCTGCTGTGGGCGCATGGCCTGCTGTTGGGTACTCCGGAGAATTTCGGCTACATGTCGGGGGCGTTGAAGAACTTTCTGGATCGCACCTATTATCCGGCGCAGGGCAAGGTGGATGGTTTGCCGTATGCGGTGTTCATCAGCGCCGGCAACGACGGTCGCGGGGCATTGACCAGCATCGAACGCATCGCCCGGGGCTATCCGCTCAAGCCAGTGTGCGAGCCGATCATCGCCCGGGGCGAGTTGACCGCCGAGATTTTGCAACGCTGCGAGGAACTGGGCGAAACCATGGCGGCGGGAGTAGCATGGGGCATTTTCTGAAGTTGCAGCGGCGGCAGCTGCGCGGATGGATCGGGCGACTGCGAACCGCCGCTGGTCGGTTACCACCGGCAAAACGGCGGTTGTTGTCCCGGATCGGTCGTGGCTTTTGGACGGCGGCGTGGGGGTTCGCGGTCGGATCCGTGGCGCTAGTAGTAGTGCTGCGCTGGGTTCCGCCGCCAGCGTCCAGCTTCATTGCCCAGAGTTGGCTGGGTGCGCTGTGGGCGGGGGAGAGTGCGGCATTCCGGTACAATTGGACGCCGATAACGACAATTTCACCCCAGGCGGCGCTGGCGGTGATCGCCGCCGAGGATCAGCGCTTTCCCGACCATTTCGGCTTCGATTTCGTGGAGATTCAGGACGCGCTGGAGGATCAGGACGAGGGCAAGCCGATGCGTGGGGCGAGCACCCTCAGCCAGCAGGTGGCCAAGAATCTGTTTTTGTGGCCGGGACGCAGCTTCATCCGCAAGGGCCTGGAAGTCTGGTTTACCGTGCTGCTGGAATTGTTGTGGTCCAAGCAGCGGATTCTGGAGGTTTATCTGAACGTCGCTGAGTTTGGTGAATACACCTTCGGAGTGGAAGCCGCCAGCCAGCGATTTTTCCGCAAGCCGGCCGCACGCCTGACTGCCGACGAGGCGGCGCGACTGGCGGCGGTGTTGCCCAATCCGCTGCGCTACCGGGTGGATCGCCCCTCGGCCTACGTGCTCAAGCGCCAGCGCCGGATCGGACAGCAGATGCGGCAGTTGGGCGATGCGTATCTTGAAAAACTTTAATTCCATTCAATTTCAGAGCTTTAATGACTATGCTGGATTCCCGGATGAATGCTGTCGCCAGTCTCGGGCAATTTGGACCGGACTGGCGCCGGCTGCTGAATGGCTTGTTGTTTCTGATTTGCGCGGGGAGCCTGGGATTTGCCTATTACGCCCAGTTCGGCTTGGGACTGGAGCCGTGCCCGTTGTGTATTCTCCAGCGGCTGACCCTGATGGTTCTGGGGATGGTATTTTTGTTGGCGACCCTGCATCACCCGGCCGGCTGGGGCGCGCGAGCGTATGGCGCACTGATTGGCTTAATCGCGAGCGTCGGCGCCGCCATCGCTGCCCGGCACGTCTGGTTGCAACATCTGCCGCCGGAGGAGACGCCGCGCTGCGGGCCGGGGTTGGATTACCTGCTGGAAACCCTGCCGTTGAACGAACTCGTGCGCGAAGTGCTGACCGGTTCCGGCGAGTGCGCCGAGGTGGACTGGACCCTGTTGGGCTTGAGCATGCCAGCGTGGACCCTGCTGCTGTTCCTCGGCCTGGGCGTGCTGGGCGTCCTCGGCAACTGGTGGTTGAAACGGTAAAACCGCCGGCGGCTATGCGTCGGCGGAATTGCTCAGGGCTGGCGACTGTTGGGAAGGAGGGCGCAGCCGTGGCCGTACTGATGTTGCAGGGCTTGCCAGACTTGGAAGGGGTATTGATGGGTGTCGTCATCCTGGACCGGGTTTTCAACATTGCCGATACCCGCCGGGTCCAGCACCGCCAGGGTGTTGCCCGGAGTAGGCAGGTGGCGGGTTTCCAGCAGGGCGACGGCCTGATGGGCATAGGCACCATTGGCCTGTTCGCCGACGCCGATCCGGTACAGCCGGAAATTCTTCATGCGCGCCATCCGGGGCAGATAGCGCAATAGTCGGGCAGCGCTCTCGTCGGAAGCGGCGACCGCGCCATCGTTCAGTCCGAACGCGATATAAGCGGAATGGATTCGACGCAGTTCCCGAGCCTTGTCGGGATCGCTGTGCTCGAATTGCAGGGCGATTTGCTGCAGAACGCTATGCATGATTCTGGACCTCGTTCGACCGTGGCCGTGGCCGATGCCTTTTCGTCGGAGGAGAACCGGTCCGTCCCGAGGACGGATTCAAGCGCGCTCAAACCATGCAACCGGTTTGTCAAGGCTTGAATACAATATATTGTAGTCCAAAAAGTTTATTTTTGGAGGGCGGTGTGAAATTATTTTTCGCATTGCGCAATCGCACAAAAAAGCCCGGCGGCGCCGGGCGTCGAGGGTGGCCCTCAGCGATCAGGGGTTGGTGGATTTGACAGCGCCTTCCATCAGCGTTTGCAGCTCGCCGCTCTGGTAGAGTTCGAGCGTGATGTCGCAACCGCCGATCAGTTCGCCGTTGATGTAAATCTGCGGGAAGGTCGGCCAGTCGGCGTAACGGGGCAGGTTGTCGAAGATTTCCGGGTCTTCCAGTACGTTCACGTAAGCGAAGGGTAGACCGGTGGCGGCCAGCGCCTGGGAGGCGCGGTGCGAGAAGCCGCAGCGCGGCAGGTCCGGGGTGCCTTTCATGTAGATCACCACCGGATTGTTTTCGACCTGCTGTTTGATGCGTTCCAGTACGTCCATCGTTTGACCTCAGAGGGGAAAGACTCAGGCATTGACCCGCGTAGCCGAGTCTACGTTCAATTGCAGCCACAGTTCCAGCAACGCCGCGTGCCACAGCTTGCTGCCCAACAGCCGGGTTAAATGCGCCTCGGGTTCGGCGAGTAGCTGGTCCAGATAAGCCTGCTGAAACAGGCCGCGTTCCCGGCAGGCGCGCGAATTGACGATATCGCGCATGAATTCCAGGAAGGGGCCGCGCACGAATTTGAGGGCTGGCACCGGGAAATAGCCCTTGGGCCGGTCAATCACCGCTGCCGGCAACAGGTCGCGGGCGATTGTCTTCAGCACATATTTGCCATCGCCGCCGATTTTCAGAGTCGGCGGCAGTTGCATTGCCAGTTCCACCAGTTCGTGATCCAGGAACGGCACCCGCGCTTCCAGCCCCCAGGCCATGGTCATGTTGTCCACTCGCTTGACCGGGTCATCCACGATCAGAGTAGTCACGTCCAGCCGCAGCACCTGGTCCAGATACTCTTCGGCGTCGGGTTCGGCCAGTCGCGCGGCGATGAGCTCGGCGGTGTAATCGGGACCCTGCCAGGCCGGCGCGACCGTTGCCAGAAACTCATCGTGATCGCGGTCGAAGTAGTGCGGCCGGAACCGTTCCAGATCGCTGCCCGTCGCGGCAACCATGCGCGGATACCAGAAATAGCCGCCGAACACCTCGTCGGCGCCCTGGCCGCTTTGTACCACCTTGACCGCCTGGGACACCCGCTCGGCCAGTAGGAAAAACGCCACCGCGTCCTGGCCGACCATCGGCTCGGCCATGCAGGTCACCGCTTCCGGCAGACGCTGGAGTACCTGGTCGTTGGGAATCAGATACTTGTGATGGCGGGTCTGGTAGCGGGCGACCACCTGATCGGAATATTCGAACTCGCTGCCCTTTTCCTCGGGCTGATCCTCGAAGCCGACCGAAAAGGTCCGCAAATCGTGGACACCGGTTTCGGCCAGCAGCGCCACCAGCAGGCTGGAATCCAGCCCGCCCGAGAGGAGCACGCCCACCGGCACGTCGGCGATGTCCAGCCGCCGTCGCACCGCCAGCCGCAATGCCGCATGAACCGCTTCGGTCCATTCCGCTTCGTCGCGCGGTTCGGCGGGACGCAAGGCTTTGAGATGCCAGTAGACCCGAGTCCGCTCATGGCCGCTGGCGTCAACGGTCATGGTAGTGGCCGGAGCCAGCTTGCGAATGCCTTGCAGAATGGTGCGCGGCGCGGGAATGACCGCGTGCAGGGTGAGTTGGTGATGCAGCGCCACCGCATCGAGCGCGGTGTCCACGTCCGGGGCTTCCAGCAATGCCTGACTGTTGGAAGCGAAGCGGAAGGTTTTTGGCGTGTGGCTGTAGTAGAGCGGCTTGATGCCCAGCCGGTCGCGGGCCAGGAACAGGCTGCGGTCGCGCAGATTCCAGATGGCGAAGGCGAACATGCCGATCAGATGTTCGACGCACCGTTCGCCCCATTCCGCATAGGCCTTAAGGATGACCTCGGTGTCACCATCGGAGAAGAAGCGGTAACCCTTGATCAGCAGCTCGTGCCGCAGCTCCCGGTAGTTGTAGATCGCGCCGTTGAACACCAGCGCCAGTCCCAGTTCCGGGTCTACCATCGGCTGGTTGGAGCGGTCGCTGAGATCAATGACCGACAACCGGCGATGGCCGAAGAGCAAAGGCCCGTCGGACCAGACGCCTTCGTGATCGGGACCGCGCCGGGCCAGGCGTTGTAAAATCCGCCCCATCAGAGCCAAATCGGGTTCGCCACCGTCGAGGCGCAGTTCGCCACCAATGCCACACATAGCGTTTTGTCGTCGCGGAAACGGATGAAAGGTGGATCAGCGCGGGTACTGGAGGTTGGCGACATTAACCGGCGGGCGCACGCCGGGAACGTTGCGGGCGATGGAGCCTGCGCGCAGATAGGCTTGGACGTTGGGGGTGTTGCCGCTCAGGCTGACCACACCTTTTTCGACTGAGACCGTGATATTGGCCGCAGCGAGTTCGGGGTCCTGTTTGAAAGCGGCCTGAATGTTGGAGGTGATTTCGGAATCGCTGACCTTGGGGCTGCCGCGACCACCTCCGCTGAGGCTGGCGGCGCTGGTGGTTCCACTGTCATCGCTGGAACCACCGCCCAGGCCGGCGCAGCCGGTGGCGGCCAGGGCGGCCAGGAGTACGGGGATCAGAAGCTTGCGCGGGTTCATCAGGTTCGATCTCCAAAGTCTGAAACGAGGGGCGCGGCCCAGCCTTGAGTGAGTCCGGTACGCAGCGGTCAGCGGCAAGGATAGCATACCCGTACCCTACAAGCCCCGCGTTGCATCGGCTGGAACCGGCATCTAGACTAGCCTGGCTTTCGTGCGGGCCCCGGCGATGGCAACGAAACTTGCCGCCGCTGAGGGACTCCAACCAAACGCTTGTACCCACCACTAAACATGGAGAAAAGACGCAATGGTTCATCAGCTTCCCGAACTGCCCTACGCCAAGAACGCCCTGGAGCCGCACATCTCGGCGGAGACCATCGAATATCACTACGGCAAACACCACCAGACCTACGTTACCAACCTGAATAACCTGATCAAGGGCACCGAATTCGAGAACCTTTCACTTGAAGACATCGTGCTCAAGTCTTCTGGCGGCATCTTCAACAACGCTGCGCAGGTGTGGAACCACACCTTCTATTGGAACTGCCTGAAGCCGAATGGCGGCGGCGAGCCGAGCGGGGCACTGGCGGCGGCGATCAACCAGAAGTTCGGTTCGTTTGCGGCGTTCAAGGAAGAGTTTGCCAAGTGTGCGGTGGGCACCTTCGGTTCCGGCTGGGGTTGGCTGGTCAAGAATCCGGACGGTTCGGTGGAACTGATGAGCACGTCCAACGCCGGCACGCCGGCGACCTCTGGCAAGAAGGCCCTGCTGACCTGCGATGTTTGGGAGCACGCCTACTACATTGATTACCGCAACCTGCGGCCCAAGTATGTCGAGGCGTTCTGGAACCTGGTCAACTGGGATTTCGTGGCGAAGCAATACGCCTGAACCGGGGCCGGCTGAATGGCTGGGCGAGTCTGGAAACAAGCCGGCGAACTCCGCCGGCTTTTTTATGCGGTCTGGTGTCTGGCTTTATTCAGGTGGTGTTGGCACAAATAAGGGGTGATTGGGGAGGTGGAATAAAGGGATTGAGCGGTTTGATGGAAGGCCAACCTTTTCAGCGGTGCGGGCGCACAGCGCACATCGGTCCTGGATGGTTGTCCGCGATTCGCCGCGCAGCGCGGCTTTCAGCGGGGCGATCCGTGATCAACCCGCTTCCGGTTCCGCGAGCCAGGCCAGCAGCAGGGTATAGGCAATCGCGACCAAGGTCGGCCCCAGGAACACTCCGATCAGGCCATAAGCGAGCAGGCCGCCGATCACGCCGAGAAACACCAGCGTCATCGGCATGCTCATGCCGCGCGTGATCAACAGCGGCCGAATGAAGTTATCGGCGCCCCCCACCACGATCATGCCCCAAATCGCCATGAATGCGGCCCAGCCGGCCTCGCCCTGGCTCCAGTACAGCCATCCCGCTACGATCAGCAGCGGCAGGGTGGCGCCGACTTGGGCGATGGCCAGCAGGAAACAGGCGAAGGCAATCAGGATCGCCATCGGCACGCCGGCAATCAGCAGGCCGATCAACGCCAGGGTCGCCTGAATGAGGGCAGTCAGCCCGACCCCGAGCGCTACAGCGCGGATGGCTTGCCGCGCCTGATCGCGGGCCTCGAGCGCCCGGTCCCCGCCGATCCGGTCAGCGAGCCGCCGGCTCAGATCATCCAGTGTTTCGCTATTCAGGTAAAACACCAGTGTAAACACCACGACCAGCAGAAACTGGACAAACAATTCCCCGACCGCGCCCACCTGCCTGAACAGCCAGCGTCCGCTCGCCTGCACTGCCGGACCGAGTCGCGCCCGCAGGCTGGCGTCGCCACTGGCGGCCTCGCGCCAGGTTTCCGCCAGCCGTGGACCCATCAACGGCAGTTCGCCCACCCAGGCCGGCGGTTCATCGGGAATCTTCTCGACCGCGGCCTTGGCGTCGAGAAACAGCGTTTCCCCATGCTCGGCGACCGTGAAGATGCCGGCCAGCAGGGGACCGATGACGAAACCGATCAGCGTGACGGCCAGCAGCAGCGCGCAGGCTGCCCGCTTCCAGCGAAAACGGTCTTGCAGCCAGGCCAGCCACGGCCAGGCCGTGATCACGATGAACGCGCTCCACAACATGCTGGGCAGGAATGGCAGCAGGATATAAAACACAGCCAACAACAGGGAACCGATGAGCAACAACCGCAACGCGGTTCGTACCGGTTCGGACATGGCGGGAAGGGGATTGGCGGCGTTCATGTACCGGCTTTCATCTGGTCAACGGCACTCATGCGGATACAGAACCCTGATTCGGTTCCGATCCTGGCGGCGACTTTAAAAAGCGCTGGAGCCGTTCGCGATCCGGCAGCGCCGGAATCGCGCCGCGTTTAGTGGTGGCACACCGACCGCATTGGCGAAACGGCACAGTTC
>JAGTSD010000043.1 GCA_018262135.1 Pseudomonadota bacterium
CTCAAACTACCCGAAGGAATTTGGGTCAGAAGAGTTCCGTCAAGAAAAAGTTCGACCCTGTTGATCCCTACTGAAGATATCGCCCAGCCACGCAAGTTGGAAATCCCGGAGTAAAAACTACCATTCATGGGCTCTTCCAAAGAAAGTTGAATATCTCCAGCAGTTGCAGTCAGGGTTAAAAGAGCAAGGGGAAGCAGTGAATAGGAGCGAAAAAACTGATGGCTGGGCATGGTTTTTCTCCAGGGGCGACTCGATAAAACAAATAATTGGCGCAGAAAAATACCAATAATATTATATTATATTCGGATGAAAGACATGAACAAAAACGCACTAGCAGGTTTGGACGCTTTCTGGTGGACTGATCCGATGGGCGTGCATTTTCCTTAAAAGTTGTATTTAATTAGCACATTAGGCGGGGAGCGGTAGCCGGTTCGGGCTAGCCCGGCTCCGGCGGCCTTCCCTACAATTCCGAATCATCGCGGGGACGCGCACGGCGTCGCCCGTCCCTCCAACCCGAAGACGAATCGAAGGAGTGTCCGGTGGAACGCGAAAGTATGGAATATGACGTAGTCATCGTCGGCGCCGGCCCGTCCGGCCTGTCGGCAGCCATCCGTCTCAAGCAACTGGCGGCGGAGAACGACCAGGAGGTCAACGTCTGCCTCATCGAAAAAGGCTCCGAGGTCGGCGCGCACATCCTGTCCGGCGCCGTGGTGGAGCCACGCGCTCTGAACGAACTGATTCCGGACTGGAAGGAACGGGGCGCGCCGCTGAACACGCCGGCTACGGAAGACCGCTTCCTGTTTCTGACCCGCGAGACCTCGTACAAGCTGCCTACCCCGCCGTCGATGAACAATCACGGCAATTACATTATCAGTCTGGGCAACCTGTGCCGCTGGCTGGCGACTCAGGCCGAGGAACTGGGGGTGGAGATTTATCCCGGTTTCGCCGCCGCCGAAGTGCTCTACAACGACGGCGGCGCGGTGGTCGGCGTAGCCACCGGCGACATGGGCGTGGGCCGTGACGGCCAGCCGACCGACCAGTTCGCGCCGGGCATGGAACTACGCGCCCGCTACACGCTGTTCGCCGAGGGCTGTCGCGGCTCGCTGACCAAGACCTTGTTCGAGCGCTTCAATCTGCGCGAGGGCGTGGACCCGCAGACCTACGGCATCGGCATCAAGGAACTGTGGGAAATTGATCCGGCCAAACACCAGCCGGGCAAGATCATCCACACCGTCGGCTGGCCGCTGGACGCCAGCACCTATGGTGGCTCCTTCCTGTATCACCTGGAGAATAACCAGGTGGCGGTCGGGTTCGTGATCGGCCTGGGCTACACCAATCCGCATTTGTATCCGTTCGAGGAATTCCAGCGCTTCAAGACCCATCCCGACATTCGCCCGACCTTCGAGGGTGGCCGGCGCATCGCCTACGGGGCGCGCGCCATTTCGGCGGGTGGCATCCAGTCCATACCCAAGCTGACCTTCCCCGGTGGCGTACTGATCGGCGATACCGCTGGCTTCCTCAACATGCCCAAGATCAAGGGTACCCATACCGCGATGAAATCCGGGATGATTGCGGCGGAGGCGGTGTTCGCAGCCGTGAAAGCTGAACGCAGTGCGGACGAAGTGACAGAATATCCCGAGCAGTTCCGGCAAAGCTGGCTGTGGCAGGAACTCTACCAGGTTCGCAACATCAAGCCGTCGTTCAGTTGGGGGCTGTGGGCAGCGATGGCCTATTCAGCACTCGATACCTACATTCTCCGGGGCAAGGCCCCGTGGACGCTGCACCACAAGCCGGATCACGCCAAGCTGAAGCCAGCCAGCGAATGCCCGAAGATCGAGTATCCCAAGCCGGATGGCAAGGTCAGCTTCGACCGGCTGTCCTCGGTGTTCATCTCCAATACCAATCATGAAGAGGATCAGCCCTGCCATCTGGTGTTGAAGGACCCGACGGTTCCGATTCGGATCAATCTGGCGTTGTACGACGCGCCCGAGCAGCGCTACTGCCCGGCGGGGGTGTACGAGATCGTCCGGGACAACGATGGCAGTAACCCGCGCTTGCAGATCAACGCCCAGAACTGTGTCCATTGCAAGACCTGCGACATCAAGGATCCCACCCAGAACATCAACTGGGTGACACCGCAGGGCGGTGGCGGGCCGAATTATCCGAATATGTAAGCGTTGATTCATGGAAAAAGCCCGGCGCGTCCGGGCTTTTTTGTGCAAACTATCGCGCCAGGTTCATTCAGGAGCTTGTTTGGATGTCCACCACGCCCGCCCTGCCGTTATTGATCGAACCGGAACAGCTTCAACCCTGTCTCGCTGACCCGGCGATCCTGATCGTGGATCTGTGCGATCCCGCCCGCTACACCACTACCGGGCACATTCCCGGCGCGGTGCATCTCGACTATGCGGATCTGGTGTGGGCCGAACCGCCGGCGATGGGTTTGTTGCCGGATGAAGCACATCTGAGCGAAGTGCTGTCGCGGCTCGGCCTGACCCCGGACCGGCAGGTGGTCGCCTACGACGACGAGGGCAACGGTCGCGCTGGCCGGCTGCTGTGGACGCTGGCGGCGCTCGGCCACGAACGGGTGGCGCTGCTCAATGGTGGCATCCACGCCTGGGACGCCGCCGGCGGATCGCTGGAAGCCGGACTTCGCCACCCGCCGCCCAGCGCATACCAGGCCCGTTTCGACGAGCCGCCGACGGTGATCGCCGACAAGGATTACCTGCTGGCGCGGCTGGGTCAGCCGGACCTGGCGCTGCTGGATACTCGCACAGCGGCTGAATTTGCCGGTTTGGACGTGCGCGCCGCCCGGGGCGGCCACATCCCCGGCGCGGTGAATCTGAACTGGACCGACGCCATGGACCCGCAACGGCAATGGCGCTTGCAACCCGATCCAGTGCTGCGCAAACTGCTGGAAACCCGGGGCGTGACGCCCGACCAGGAGGTGATCGTGTATTGCCAGACCCATCACCGTTCGGCGCATACCTACTGGGTGTTGTGCTATTTGGGCTATCCTCGGGTGCGCGGCTATCCCGGCGCCTGGTCGGAATGGGGCAATGATCCCGGATTGCCGGTCGAACGCTGACGGGTCGGTCATTGCGAATTCATTCGGCAGCGTCCGCCGCCACGAACAGCCGCTCGCGATAGAAACGCAACTCCTCGATGGAATCGCGGATGTCCTGCAACGCCAGATGGGTCGAAGTCTTGTTGAAGCCCTTGCTCCGTTCCGGATACCAGCGCCGGGCCAGTTCCTTGAGCGTGCTCACGTCCAGGTTGCGGTAATGAAAATACGCTTCCAGTTCCGGCATGCAGCGCGCCAGAAACCGCCGGTCCTGGCAAATGCTGTTGCCGCACATCGGCGATTTGCCCTTGGGGACGTGCAGGCCCAGGAACTCCAGAGTCCGCGCTTCGGCCTCGCGCTCGGTTACTTGGCTGGCGCGAACCCGCGCGATCAGACCGGACTCGCCATGCTGCTTCTGGTTCCAGTCGTCCATCTGCGCCAGCACCGTATCGCCCTGATGGATGGCCAGCACCGGCCCTTCGGCGAGAATAGCGAGCTGGCTGTCGGTGACGATGGTGGCGATTTCGATGATGCGGTCGGTCTGGGAATCCAGGCCAGTCATTTCCAAATCAATCCAGATCAGGTTATCGGGGGACATGGGTTCTTCGGGGGATAGGGTCGGAGTGGGAGAGGGTAGCTGTCGGTGGGAGATGGGCGAGGGTAGCCAGGCAAAAGTTTACGCTGAATCCAGCGGGCGTGGGATGATTCGGGCATGGCTGGCCGCCGGCTGACCCAGCGCCAGCGGGAACAGATCCAGCGCGGGCAGGAACGCCGTCTCGAGCGCGCTGGCCAGCGGCTGGCATCGCGGGACGACGCCGGGCTGGGTTCCGAACAGACCGGCCTGGTCATCGCCCATCAGGGGCGGACCCTGGTGGTCGAGGATGCGGCCGGCCAGTTGTACCATTGCGCCGCGCGGCAGAATCTGGGCCGGCTGGCCTGCGGCGACCGGGTTGTCTGGCAGGCGTCCGGCGCGAGGGAGGGTGTGATCGTGGCAGTGAACGAACGCCGCTCGCTGCTGACCCGCCGCGACTATCACGGCCAGCCGCGCCCGGTGGCTGCCAATCTCGACGCGGTGGCGGTGGTGCTGGCGCCGGAGCCGGAGCCGAGCGAACCCCTGATTGACCGCTATCTGGTCGCCATCGCCGCCATCGGCGTCCGGGGCCTGCTGGTGCTGAACAAGCTGGATCTGCTGGATGCGCCGGCACTGGCGGCGTTGACCGAACGGCTGGAGCCGTACCGCCGGATCGGTTATCCGCTGCTGCTGGCCAGCAGCCACACCGCCCATGGCCTGGACGAGTTGCGGGCTTGGCTGCGCGGCCACGTCAGCCTGCTGGCCGGTCAGTCGGGCGTCGGCAAGTCCTCGCTGATCAAGGCGCTGCTGCCGGATCGCCGGATTCGTATCCAGGCCGTGTCCGAGGCTACTGGCCACGGCGCCCATACCACCAGCGGCAGCACGCTTTATCATCTGCCGGACGGCGGCGATCTGATCGACACACCCGGCGTGCGCAGCTTTGAACTGGGAGACATCAGCTTGAACGATCTGGACCGGGGCTTCGCGGACATCGCCCCCTACCTGGGCCGCTGCCGGTTTTCCGACTGCCGCCACGACGCCGAACCGGATTGCGCGCTGCGGGAAGCGGTGGCGTGCGGCGCGATCGCCCCGCGCCGGCTGGACAGTTACCGGCAACTGCACGCCGCGCTGGCCATGGCAGGGAAACCGGGCCGGTCATCGGCATGATCGCTTTTCTGCTGTCCGGCATTCTCCTGGGCCTGAGCAGCGGACTTTCGCCAGGGCCGTTGCTGACCCTGGTCGTCAGCGAAACCCTGCGCCACGGCGCGCGGGCCGGGATTGGGGTGGCGCTGGCGCCGCTGCTGACCGACCTGCCGATCATTCTGGCGGCGGTGCTGCTGTTGCGGCCACTGACCGACCAGACCGTGCCGCTGGCGCTGATTAATCTGGGCGGTGGGTTGTATCTGGCCTGGCTGGGGATTCAGGGCGTGCGCTTTCGGGGTGCGGAACTGGAGCCGAGCGACCCAGCCGGTTCGCTGCGGCGTGGAGTAATCGCCAATTTCCTCAATCCCAGCCCCTATCTGTTCTGGCTGGCAGTGGGCGCGCCGACCGTGCTGGCGGCCTGGCGGGAGGGTTGGCCAGCGGCAGCGGTGTTCATCGTCGCGTTTTACGCGCTGCTGGTCGGCTCCAAAGTGCTACTGGCGCTGGCGCTGGGCCGCGCCCGCCACCTCCTGCGCAGCGGCGGCTATATTCTCCTCATGCGCGGCCTGGGGTTATTGCTGCTGGGGTATGCGCTGCTATTCCTGCGTGAGAGCGGGCGGCTGCTGGCCTGAACCGTCATTCCACGCTATCGAACTCTCCCGATATTTCCATTCGGCCTGACTGCGATGACCACTTCCGAGCCCCTGCGACAAACCGTTCGAACCCTGCTGGATTCCCAGATTCAAGGGGTGCTGGCGACCCAGCACCAGGAACAGCCCTACACCAGCCTGATGGCCTTCGCCGTCACCCCCGATCTGCGTCAAATCGTGTTCGCCACCGCGCGGGCGACGCAGAAATACGCCAACCTGCTAGCCAATCCCCGCGCATCGCTGCTGGTTGATAATCGGTGCAACAGCACCGCCGACTATGAGAATGCCGTGGCCGTCTCCGTGCAGGGCGTGGTTCGGGAGGCCGACCCAAAACGGCGCGCGGAGTTGCTGGAACTCTACCTGCGCAAGCACCCGCGACTGCGCGAATTCGCCTCGGCCGCCGAATGCGCGCTGTTGCAACTGGACGTGGAATGCTACTACGTGGTCAGCCAGTTTCAGAGCGTGGCCGAAATGCGGATGGTTTGAAGTTTTATGAATCAGCGGCCAAACCGTTATCTATACGCCAAACCGACGTGTGCCAACAGCCGATTGAGCTTGTCGTCGAGAAATTCGCACCGTCGCTGCAGGGGTATTTTTCCCTATCAGGCAACTGGATTATGGTAATCCGCGAGTTCTACGCTGATTTCAATGCCACCTTCAAGCCGCGCGATCTGGCAGTGGCCGAACGCTACCGGAACCAGTTCCCCAGCCTGAACCTGTTCACCATCGCCGAGGTATTCGGTGGCTGGGTCAAGGCGCAGGCGGCGCACTTCAAGGACGGCGGCACCTTCGATCAAATCTATCAGCAGGGCCGCTAGGCCTGCCGGTTCAGGCCAGCAGCTTGCCGCATTGCGTGGCGATGAACTCCACGGTTTCGTCCACGTTGGCCAGCGGCATTTCGTAACCGTCGGGTAGATAGCCGTAGATGCCCTGCTTGAAAGGGTTGTTGCCAGGGTGGTAAAGCCGGACGACCACCTGGGCGGTGGGCCGGTTCGGGCCGATGTGGAAGTCAATGATGATCTTGTCGCTGAAGAGCCAGAAGTAGTTGACGCGGGGATCAGTTTCGATATACGGCTTGAACTTGCGTACCTCCTCCTTGACCATCTCGAAATCCCGTTCCAGGGCGCTCAGTCCGCGATCCTGGTGGTTCTGGCGTCGTTCCCGATCGGCGCGGAACTTGTCAACCGCCTGACTGAACAGTTCGCTGATATCCTTGGCCATGTTTTCCTCTTGTCACCTGGTTCTGCCATCATTTTGGCACGAGTCCGTGGAGTTGTAATCGGGTCGATGCCAAATCGTCCATCGCCGCGTCAGCCCGATGCTTGCAGCCTCCTCTGCAACATCTCGTGGAATTGATGATGCGGGAACCATGTTCCTGGGCTATGCTGAAATTTACCTGATCCGCAAAAGGAATTATCTCATGCACATCCCGCAAAACCTGCTCGATGGCAGTATTTGTCCGGTGACCGCTGCCGTCAGCGGTCTGTGTCTGGCCGGCGCGGCGCTGGCGGCGTATCGGTCGGCGGAAAAGCCGCACGCCCTGCGTTTCGCGGCGGTCAGTGCCTTCCTCTTCGCCGCGCAGATGATGAACTTCCCGATCAGCGGCGGCACCTCGGGCCACCTGCTCGGCGGGGTATTGGCCAGCGCCCTGCTGGGCGTACCATTCGGCGTGCTGGCGCTGGCGCTGGTGGTGACGATCCAGGCTTTGGTCTTCGCCGACGGCGGCCTGACCGTCCTCGGCGCCAACGTGTTGAACCTAGCGGTGCTCGGCGCCGGTCTGGGTGGCCTGCTGCGGCTGGGGCTGCTCAAGCAACTGCCTGCCGGTGGAACCCGGGCCTGGATCGCCACTGGCCTGGCCAGTTGGGCCTCGGTGATGCTGGCGGCCCTGGCCTGCGCGGTCGAACTGGCGCTGGCTGGCGCGCTGCCGTTGCAACGGGTCGTACCGGCGATGCTGGGCGTCCACGCGCTGATCGGGGTGGGCGAGGCGCTCATCACTTGCGCGGCGCTGGCGCTGTTGGAGCGGCCGGCGCAGATTGGCGCGGTTACCGATTCTCGCCGCTTCGCCGCGCCGGCGCTGGCGGCGCTGCTGATCGTGCTGTGCCTGAGCCCGTTCGCCTCGCCGCTGCCGGATGGTCTGGAAGCGGTGCTGGCGCAGTATCAGGTGCTGCACGAGGCTGCGCCGCTGTTCGTGACGCCGCTGGCTGACTACCAGATTGCCGGCGTCGCTTCCGAGGTCTTGTCCACCGGGCTGGCCGGGCTGATCGGCATCGTGCTGACCTTCCTGACCGCCGGGGTGCTGGCTTTGCCGCTGACCCGCGCCCGCGCGGCTTGATTCGCACCGCTCGCACTGCGGGGCTGACCTCGCGCTCGAATCGTTCCGGCAGCGCCCGCAGGCGAGTGGCCTCATTTTCGGCATTAGTACCGGTCGCAGGGATGGCCATGCTCATACCCGTGGTGGGCGCGGCCATGCTTCTCGAACTAGCGCGGATGCAGTTCGCCATGACCGCGATGGGCCACTTTCGCTGCTGTCCTCGCTCGTCAACGCCGATATCCTCGGTTCCGATACGCCCAACAGGCGGGTGTCCCTGCACTTTCCGCTCCATGCCGCCGCCTATACCCAGCCAGCGGGTGCGCCTGAAACCGGCGCAGAACTGCCGGTTTTCGCCCAGCCCAACCGTGGAAGTTGCCTTGTGAATTTCCAACAGCTCAGAATCATTCAGGAGGCAGTTCGCTGCAATTTTAACCTGACCGAGGCCGCCAACGCGCTGTTTACCTCGCAGTCGGGGGTCAGCAAGCACATCAAGGACCTGGAGGACGAACTGGGGGTGGAACTGTTCGTGCGCCGCGGGAAACGATTGATCGGGCTGACCGAGCCGGGCCAGGAGGTGGTGGCCATCGTCCGGCGCATGTTGCTGGACGCCAACAACATCCGCAATCTGGCGGAGCAATTTTCCCAACGGGACCAGGGCAAGCTCCGGGTTGCGACCACTCACACCCAGGCCCGCTATGCGCTGCCGCCGGTCGTCGGGCGCTTCAAGCAGGCCTTTCCCAGGGTTCACCTGGCGCTGTATCAGGCTGCCAGTTCGGGAGAAATCGTTGATTTGCTGCTCGCCGGCGAGGTCGAACTGGGCATCGCCACCGAGTCGCTCGCCACGGTGGATGAACTGGCGACGTTCCCGTATTACCAGTGGCGCGATGCGGTGATCGTGCCGGAAGGTCACCCGCTCGCAGGGCAAAACCCGCTCACGCTTGCGGCGATCGCCGAATATCCGCTGATCACCTACCACGAGGGATTCGGCGGACGATCCCGGATTGATGCCCGATTTTGCCAGGAGGGGTTGATGCCCGACATCGTACTCTCGGCACTGGATGCCGATGTGATCAAAACCTACGTGGAACTCGGTCTGGGCATCGGCATCATCGCTGCCATGGCTTTCAATCCCGCCCGGGATGTGGGACTGCGCCTGCTCGACAGCGCCGATCTGTTCGACCCCAACACTACCTGGATTGCCATCCGCAAGGGCCACTTCCTGAAAAACTTTGCCTACCAGTTCATCGAACTGTGCAACCCTGCGCTGAAGGAACCGGTCGTGCGGGCAGCCAATTCGCGGACGGCGGGTAGCCCACCCGCCATCCAGGAAGTTTTTGAAGACGGCGCCGGGATTTAGGGGGCAAGGCTGCGCTCGCGCCTGATTCGAGCCGATCGGCAAGATCCTGCCGGTTGCCCATCAAGCTACCTGCCGATCACCGCCAGCCGCACCGCCTCGTCGCTGACCACCAACGGAGCCGCTACCCGCACCCGTCCGTTGGGCGGATAGACGCCCAGGTGCAG
>JAGTSD010000290.1 GCA_018262135.1 Pseudomonadota bacterium
TGGCCCTGGAAGTAGATCAGGTCGCTGCCCTGCTCCGCATCCAGCCCATGCCAGAAGTGTTCGAAACCGATGTCGTAGAGCAGCGCCGATGACTGGAAGCTGGCGATGTGGCCGCCCAGCTCGGACGATTTCTTGTTGGCGCGCAGGATGGTGGCCACCGCGTTCCAGCGGACTACCGAGCGAATCTTGTGCTCGATGTCTCGGATGCCGGGCGTGCGTTCCTCTTTGTCGATGGGAATCGTGTTGCGGTAGGCCGTGTTCAGCGACGAAGGGATGTAAATGCCGTCGCGGCGGGCCTCCTGCACCAGCTTGTCCACGAGAAAATTGGCCCGCTCCAGGCCCTGGTGTTGCTCGACGGCCTTCAAGGCGTCGAGCCACTCCTGAGTTTCCAACGGATCCAGGTCACGATTTATTTCCACGGTTTCTCCTCCTCGTTATGGTTCATGTTGATGCCGTGCATGGGGAGCACGTCGCCGTGCTCTGCACAGTTATAGGTGATGATGGGCAGGTCATCGCCGGTGGTGAAGCGATACCATTCCGCGCGGCCAGTGGGAAGCGGCGGACGCTCTCGGCCTGTCGCGGCCCGCCGTTTACCGCCATGTGATTCTACCCCAGGCGGGGCGCATCGTGGTTGACGACCCTCCCAAGAGGGCCGATGCAATTCCCGCATCGGCCCTCCGATCAGGGTCGGGATCCGCTGCTAGGGCGCCATTGGCGTTGCAATCGGAATCATCCATTGCAGGTAATACGCCTGTATATAGGTCATGATGCCGATGATGACCGCAAAGAACAGGCTGTGCTTCACCGTGAAGCGGAACAGGTCCGACTCCTTGCCCACCAGTCCCGTCGCCGCGCAGGCCACCGCGATGGATTGCGGCGAAATCATCTTGCCGGTGACGCCGCCCGTGGTGTTGGCGGCAATGGTCAGCACCGGATTGACGCCGATTTGCTGGGCCGTCACTTGCTGCAGGTTGGCGAACAGGGCGTTGCTGGACGTGTCGGAACCGGTCAGGAATACCCCCAGCCAGCCCAGGAAAGGCGAGAAGAACGGAAACAGCCAGCCGGTCGCCGCGAAAGCCAGGCCCAGCGTAGAGGAAGCGCCCGAAAAGTTGGCGATGAAGGCGAAGCCCAGCACCAAGCCGATGGTGAAGATAGGCTTGGCCAGGTCCACAAGCGTCTCCCAAAAGGCTGAGAAGAACATCTTGAGGTTGACGCCCAGGATGAAGGCGCTGATGACCGCCGACAACAGGATGGAGGTTCCCGTCGCCGACAGCACGTCGAATTTGTAAACCGCTTCATAGGGTGTCGGCGCGTTGACGATAGGCACGTCCTTGATCACCAGCTTGTCCAGGCCGGGAATGTGGAAACTCATCACCCATGCTTCCAGCGGGGCGCCCTTGGCGAACAAGCCCTTGAACGACGGCAGGGTCCAGATGGTCACCATGACGGTGAGCACAATGAACGGCGACCAGGCCTTGAGGATTTGACCGATGCTGTATTGAGAATGTGGGTGAGACGCCGATATGTGGGCTCCAGAACTCGCGCTCTGAAAGGAAAAGGCCTCTTTGGGTTGCCACATATAGCGCAGGAAAAGCGACAGGGCCACCAGGCTGACCAGGGCGGACGTGACGTCCGGCAACTCATAGGCCCAGAAGTTCGCGGTGAAAAACTGGGTCACTGCGAACGTCCCTGCCGCCACCAAGAGCGCCGGCCAGGTTTCCCGGATGCCGCGCCAGCCGTCCATGATGAATATCAGCCAGAACGGTACGAACAGCGACAACAACGGCAGTTGCCGGCCCGCCATTTGCCCGATCAAAAATGGATCGGTGTTGGTGACCTTGCCGGCGACCGTGATGGGAATACCCAAGGCGCCAAACGCCACCGGCGCGGTATTGGCGATCAGGCACAGACCGGCGGCATAGAGCGGATTGAAACCCAGGCCCACCAGCAGCGCGGCGGTGATCGCCACCGGCGCGCCGAATCCCGCCGCGCCTTCCAGGAAGGCACCAAAGCAGAAGCCAACCAATATCATCTGCAAACGCTGGTCGTTTGTGATGGATAATACGGAGGAACGGATGACTTCAAATGACTTCAAATTGACCGGTCTTGACCGTCAGTTTATACAGAAACACGGCGGTCACGATGATCCAGGCAATCGGCCACAGACCGTATAAAAAGCCATAACCGGTTGCGGCCAGCGCCATGGAGACTGGCATTTGATAGACCACCACGGCGACGGCAATGGCGAGGGCTACGGTGATCAGCGCGGCGATGTGGCCTTTCATTCGCAAGACGGCCAGCGCCACAAAGAAAAAGTAGATCGGAATGGCGGCGACCAGCGCGGACAGCCATAAATTGCCGGCCAGTGGCGTGTAAACCTGAGTCCAGGTTTCCATGAAAGAGAACTCCTCGGATGGTTGGTATTGTTGACGATGAAGCGCTCGTTTGTTCTTCCTTAGATTCCCGGCCGGTGAACCACCAGGCGTCACAATGTCAGTGGTTCACCCCGCCGGCGTCCACGAAATCGGTTGAAAGCCTGGGGAATCAGCCAGTCCTGGGCTGTGAGCACCGGTCCACCAGATACACGATGGAACGGTAATAACGCCCGCCGTGCAGCGACAGGCCGATTTCACAGGTGCGGCTGGTGGAGTATCCCGACTGGCAGTCGTCCGGCAGCGCCGCCTTTAAATCCCGCAGGGCGCTGGCGTTCAATTCCGGATAGGTGAAGCCCTTGTCGCCGGCCCAGCCGCAGCAGGAAATCCGGTCGGGGATGATCACGTTCTCCACACAGGCTTCGGCGATGGCCTTGAGCTTGGTTTGCAGGCCCATGTTGGTGGTGCTGCACGTGGGATGCAGGGCGACGGTTTCCGGCAGCTTGCGCAGCGTCAGCCGTTCCAGCACGACGTCGTGCAGGAATTCGGTGATGTCGTACAGCTTCAGTCCGGATTGCTCCTGAGTGCGCTTGAGCCGCAGCGAACAAGGGCTGGTGTCGAAGACAATAAAGTCTTGCCCGTCGCGGCTGGCCTTGAGCAGGGCTTGTTCGAGTTCCCGTTGCTTGGCGTCGGCCTGTTCCGGCAGGCCCTTGCTGGCAAAGGGTTGACCGCAGCACAGCGCGGCGCTGTCCTCGGGCAATACCACTTCAAAGCCGGCCTTGCGCAGCAGGGCGGCGGTTTTCACCGGCAGGGCGTCCTGCTCGGGATCGCCCCGCGCCGGTCCCATGGTGCGACTGGCGCAACTGGGGAAATACACCACGCGCGGGCGCTCGGACCCGGCGTCGGCCTTCGGTTTCGGCAGCGCGCCGGCGGTCGGCAGGTAGGGGTTCCACAGCGGAATCCGGTTGCCAGACAGTTTGCGCAGGGCTCCGGTCACCCCGCCCTGCAACCAGCTACCGAAGATCGCATGGGAAAGACTGGCGGTGCTCAGACTCAAGCGGGTGGCGGCGGTCAGGGTGGCGGCGGTCAAACCGGTGAAGTAGTTCGCCGCCAGACCGCCGACCCAGCGCGCGGTCTTGCCGCGCTGCTGGCTGCGAATCTTGAGCATCATCGTGCCGGTGTTGATCCCGACCGGACAGGTCAGGGAACACAGGCTGTCGGCGGCGCAGGTCTCGACGCCCTGATAGGGGTAGGACTCGTGGATGGCCTTTAATCGGCTGCTCTCTTCGCCAGTGGCTTGCAGGCGCGCCATTTCGCGCAAGCCGACGATGCGCTGGCGCGGCGACAGAGTCAGCGCGCGGGACGGACAGTTCGGTTCGCAAAAACCGCATTCGATGCACTTGTCCACCAGCGGATCGACGGCGGCCATCGGTTTGATGTTTCGGGTATGGATTTCCGGGTCGTCGTTGAGAATAACGCCGGGATTGAGCAAGTTGCGGGGATCGAACAGCGCCTTGATTTCCCGCATCAGCCCATACGCCTGTTGCCCCCATTCCAGTTCGACGAACGGCGCGATGTTGCGACCGGTGCCGTGTTCCGCCTTCAACGAGCCGTCGTACTGGTGGACGATCATGTGGCAGACATCGTCCATGAAGTGCTTGTAGCGTTCGGTTTCCTCCGGCTTGGCGAAGTTCGGGGTGATGACGAAATGGAGATTGCCTTCGAGCGCATGACCGAAAATGATCGAGCCGGTGTAGCCGTGTCGGTCGAACAGGCGCTGCAAATCCAGGGTCATCGCCGCCAACCGGGGTACGGGGACCGCGACATCCTCGATGATGACGGTGGTGCCGGTCGCCCGCGCCGAGCCGACCGAAGGGAACAACCCTTGGCGGATCGCCCACAATTGGGTGAATTCCTCCGGCCGGTCGGTGAACTGGAACGGGAGCAGGGTCGGGATGTCGGCGAGCGCGGCGGTAATGGTCTCGACCTGAGCGATGAGGGTCGCCGGGTCCATGGTCCGGGTTTCTACCAGCAGGGCGGCGGCGGTTTCCGGCAGGTCCTTGAAGTACGCCGGGATTCCCGCCTTGTGCTCCACCGAGCGCAGCGAGGCGCGATCCATCAGTTCCACCGCCGCCACCGGCTCGCTTTTCAGCACCGCCACCGCTTCGCAGGCGGTCTTGATGTCGGGGAAAAGCATCAGCGCCGTGGCCTTGTGGCTGTGCTCCTCGACCGTGCGATAGGTGATCTCGGCGATGAAGCCCAGCGTGCCCTCGGAGCCGATCATCAGATGTTGGAGGATTTCGAAGGGGTCTTCGTAGTCCACCAGGGCGTTGAGGCTGTAGCCGCAGGTGTTCTTGATCTTGAACTTGGTGCGGATGCGTTCCGCCAGCGCCGCATCGGCGCGGGTGCGCTGGCCGAGTTCAGCGAGCCGCGCCAGCAACGGTCCATTGCTGGCGTGGAAGGCCTCTCGGCTGGCGGGGTCGCCGGTGTCCAGCACCGCGCCGTCGGCCAGCATCACCCGCATGCTGTGCAGGGTCCGGTAGCTGTTCTGAGCCGTGCCGCAACACATGCCGCTGGCGTTGTTGGCGGCAATCCC
>JAGTSD010000291.1 GCA_018262135.1 Pseudomonadota bacterium
GTCCCCTATCGCGATCAGGACGACATTCCGCTGTTCGACAGCAGCGTGATGGATCGCGATATAGACTGGCTGTTTCGTAATAACCGCTTCACCGGCGCCGACCGGATGGGTGATGCCAATCAGTTGACCGCCGCGCTCACCACCCGGTTGATAGACGGCCCCAGCGGGCACGAACGGCTGCGCGCCAGCGTCGGCCAAATCCAGTACTTCGAAGACCGCCGGGTGAACCTGTATCCGGTCGAGCTGCCCCAGACCGCAGCCAATTCAGGCCTGATCGCCCAAGGCCAGGTCAATCTGTCCTCCCGCTGGGCGGTGCAGGGCGGCGTGCAACTGGAACCCGACAACAGCGACATGCTGCGCACCGCTTTCGACCTGCGCTACTACGCCAATCCGCGCCAACTGGTCAATGTGTCCTACCTGCTGGATCGCGACCAGCCCGGCCTGGATCTGGATGATCAGATTCACTCGGTGGATATCGCCTTTTTCTGGCCGCTGAGCCCGCAATGGCGGGCCCTGGGCCGCTGGAACCAGGCGCTCAATACCGACCGCAATCTGGAAACGCTGGTCGGTCTGGAATACGAAGACTGCTGCTGGGCGCTGCGCGCGGTTGGCCGCCAGTATCGCGACAGTCCAGCGGACGCCGACGCACAGAACGCTTTTTATCTGGAATTGGAACTCAAGGGCTTGTCCCGGCTGGGTTCCGGGCTCGAGACCGTGCTCCAGAATTCCATCCTCGGCTACCAACCGACCCGTTATTAGCTCCCACTCGCCATGGCTCGTATGAACAAGCTGCTTTCTCCCCTGATGCTGTGCCTGCTACTCTCCCCCTTGCCGGCTTCCGTCGGTGCGGACCTGACGTTTGGCCCCGGCCCCGAAGCAGCGAGCAGCGCGCTGGACGCTATCGTCGCGGTGGTGAACGACGACGTCATCACCCGCCGGGAACTGGACGCGGCCACCGCGCGGATCGAGGCTCAGATGCGGCAACGCAAGGCGCCGATTCCACCCCGGCCGCTACTGGAAAGGCAGGTTCTGGATCGGCTGATCCTGAACCAGTTGGAATTTCGCGCCGCCGAGCGCAATGGCATCACCGTGGATGACGCCACCCTGAACGCCGCCATCGAATCCCTGGCTCAGCGCAACAATATGAACCTGACGCAAATGCGACAAACCATCGAGAAGGAGGGGATCAGTTTCGCCCAGTTCCGCGATGATGTGCGCCGGGAACTGATGGGCGCACGGCTGCGGCAGAAGCTGGTGGACAGCCAGATTCAGGTGTCTGAGCAGGATGTGGACAGCCTGCAAGCGCAACTGGGGGGTTCGATGGCGAGCGGTGACGCGAGCGAAGATCATGGCGCGGGTGGCGGTGGCCCGCGCGAATATCGTCTGGCCCAGATTCTGATCGCCCTGCCGGAAGGCGCTTCACCAGGCCAGGTCGAGGAGGCCAGGCGCAAGGCCGAGGAGGTGCTGGCGCAGTTACGCCAGGGCGCCGATTTCGCGCAGATGGCGATCCGCGAATCCGCCAGCCCGCAGGCGCTGGAAGGCGGTGAAATCGGCTGGCGGTCGGCTGAGCAGTTGCCCACCGTGTTCAGTACGGTAGCGCCCCGGTTGAAACCTGGCCAGGTGAGCGACCTGATTCGCAGCCCCAGCGGATTCCACATCGTCAAATTGCTGGAGGTCCGGGGCGGCGGCGAAGCCCGGCCCTCTCCGAGTTCGCGGTCCCCCGCCCAGCAGGCGCTGGTTAACCAGACCCATGCCCGCCACATCCTGCTCAAAACCTCGCCGCAACGGTCAGACGACGAGGCCCGCCAGCAGTTGGAGCAACTTCGCCAGCGGATTCGCGGTGGCGAGGATTTCGCGGAACTGGCTCGGACCCACTCCGACGACCAGGGATCGGCGGAGCGTGGCGGTGATCTGGGCTGGGTATCGCCGGGGATGCTGGTACCCCCGTTCGAACAGGCGATGAACACGCTCAAGCCGAACGAGATCAGCGCACCGGTCAAAACCCAGTTTGGCTGGCATCTTGTGCAGGTGCTCGAACGTCGCCAGGCCCGGGCCACGCCCGAGGCCACGCGCACCCGGACGCGCGAGGCACTGATGCGGCGGCGCTCCGATGAGGAATGGGAGTTGACGCTTCGCCGGTTGCGCGACGAGGCCTACGTGGAGGTTCGCCTGCCCGCTGCCGGGGCACCTGCCGATGCTCCTCCCCCATCATCGGGTAGAACCAAAAACGCGCCATGACGAGCGCTTCGGTCCCGCCCCACCGGCCCCGCAAGCGGTTTGGTCAGCATTTCCTGCGCGATGCCAGCGTCATCGAGAGCATCGTTGCGGCGATCCGGCCAGTTCCTGGCGAACGGCTGGTGGAAATCGGCCCCGGCCTGGGGGCGCTGACGGTTCCGCTACTCAAAGCCGCAGGCGAACTGGACGTGGTGGAGCTGGACCGCGACCTGCTGGAGCCGCTGCGAGCGCGCTGCGCCGGCAGCGGTGTTCTGCGGATTCATCACGCCGATGCGCTGAACTTCGATTTCGCTGCCCTGCGCGGCAACGGCCCCCGCCTGCGGGTAACCGGCAACCTGCCCTACAACATCTCCACGCCGCTGCTGTTTCATCTGCTGGCCCAGGCCGAACATCTACTCGACCTGCATTTCATGTTGCAACGGGACGTAGTGGAGCGGATGGCGGCTGGGCCAGGAGAGGATGCCTATGGTCGGTTGTCGGTGATGCTGCAATACCGCTGCCGGGTCGAGCCGCTGTTCGATGTCGGGCCGGAGGCATTCCGGCCGCCGCCCCAAGTGTGGTCGGCGGTAGTTCGGTTAGTTCCACGTGAAACATTGGTTGTCACGGTCCAGGATGAACGCTGTTTCGCTGAGATCGTACGGCGAGCATTCGCCCAGCGCCGCAAGACCCTGCGTAATTCTCTGCGCGAACTGCTGGATACCAGGCAAATCGAAGCGGCTGGCATGGATCCTGGCGCCCGGCCGGAAACCCTGGGCTTGGAGGCGTTCGCGGCCCTGAGCGAGAGGATGACTGGTTTCACGTGAAACATTCTCCACCCCGCCGCCAGGCGGGTTTCACGTGAAACATTCTGGTGGCAACGAACGGGCCCAAGCGGAGATAGACCGGATATGGTCAGGCGTGGTGCGGCAACACCCCCCGATCAGCCGGGCGCCGCTGGCGTACCAGCGCCGGGCCTCGCTGGCGAAGGTTTCCGCATCCGAGACGCCGCTCCAGAGGCGCCGCTCGGGGTCGTAGGTTTCACCCGAGTTCGGATAGACCACGATGGGCTTGCGGGTAACCGCGCGGGCGGCTTCGATCAGGGCCGGCAGATAACGCGGCGCGGTGCAATTCACACCGACCGCCACCACCTGCGGCTGCCCGTCCAGCCATGCCGCGCACTCGGCCAGAGGTTCGCCGTGCCACAGATACGCTTCGTCCCTGGCGCTGAAGCTGAACCAGGCGCTGGCGTTCGGAAACTCGGCCAGCAATCGCACCAGAGCGCGGGCTTCGCTGAAGCAGGGTATCGTCTCACAGGCCAGCAGGTCGACGCCCGCTTCAAGCAGAGCGGCCATGCGAGGGCGATGAAAATCCATCAGTTCCGCCTCGCTCAAGCCATAGTCGCCCCGGTATTCCGAGCCGTCGGCCAGAAACGCGCCGTAGGGTCCTACCGAGGCCGCCACCAGTGGCCGGGGCCGGCCAGGCCGGTTGGATGGCTCCTGCCAGAACGCATCACGGGCCTCCATCGCCAGTCGAGCCGAACGGCAGATGAGGTCGAGTGCCTCCGAGCGGCTCAAACCCCGCTGCATGAAGCCCTCCACTGAGGCCTGATAGCTGGCGGTGATGGCGCAATCGGCGCCGGCTTCAAAGTAGTCCTGATGCACCTGCTGGATCAGGTCCGGCGCTTCGATCAGCACTTTGGCCGACCAGAGCGGGTCGTGCAGGTCGCAGCCCCGGCGTTCCAGTTCGGTCGCCAAGGCGCCATCCAGGACCAGGACCGGGTATCGAGCGAGCAATGGAGCGAGTGGATTCATTGGGCAAGCTCCGGATATAGAGGTTGTACAAAAATCAGGTTGTTGATTGTCTGGGGCTGTTCCACCAGCCCATAATGCCGCCATTGTTGCTTCCCGCCGCCTGGAGGTTCCCCATGCGCTTTTTCAACCCCTCCGGCCCTCCTCGGTCTGGCGGCAGCACTGACGAGGTGACAGGATTTCTACCCGACTTTTGCGACAACCGCACGGTATTCCTGATCGTCCTGATCGTCGAACTGCTGGCCTTCGTACTGGCGCTGACGCAAAGCCGTACCCTGGAACGCTTCTGGACGGAACTGGCGCTAGCCTCCCTGTTCATGCAGTGGGTGGCGCTCGCGTCGGCAATGGTATTGTGCCGCTGTCGGGGCTGGCTGGCCCGGTCGCCTCCCCCCGCTGTCACCCTGACCTCGCTTGGCATCGTCCAACTGATCACCCTGCTCTGCTCTCTGCTGGCATTGCGACTGGGCGCTGATGCGGGCCTTGACCCGCGTCCTCTGGAGACGCTGCCGGTCATCGCCGGCAATCAGGCCATCAGCGGCATTATCACCCTCATGGCACTGCGCTATTTCTACGTGCAACACCAGTGGAAGCAACAGGTCCAGGCTGAGGCTCGCGCCCGCCTGCAGGCCCTGCAGGCGCGAATCCGCCCTCATTTCCTGTTCAATACCCTCAACACGATCGCCAGTCTGATCCGAAGCCGGCCCGACCCGGCCGAACAGGCGGTGCTCGATCTGGCCGACCTGCTACGCTTCGCGCTGGCCCAGCAGGACACCATTACCCTGCAGGAGGAACTGGAACTGACCCGTCACTATCTCGCCATCGAAAGTCTGCGGCTGGGCGACCGGTTACGGGTGGACTGGCGGCTGGATCCCAACTTGCCACTCGATCTGCCGATTCCTGCCCTGTTGCTTCAGCCGCTGGTCGAGAATGCCATTTATCACGGTCTTCAACGTTTGCCGGAAGGGGGAACCTTAACGATCCAGATCGAGCGGCGAGCCCATGAGTTGCAAGTCAACATCGCCAACCCTCGCCTGGCTGAAAGCGGCGAACATCGCGGTTCGGGCCAGCGCCTGGCTCAGGAGAATATCCGGCAACGGCTGCAACTGGCCTATAAGGCCATCGATCCACTGACCATCATCGAAACCCCCCAGCATTACCAGGTCAGCTTTACCCTGCCACTGTCGGTCCAGTTTACGGCCAGCGAACAGTTTCGGGTATCGTGATCGGTCGTTTGCTACACTTGCCGAACAGATTTCTACCCTGGTATTCGCGAATGAAGGTGCTGATCGTTGACGACGAGCCTCCCGCTCGCGACCGGTTGCGCGAACTGATCGAACGCCTCCCCGATTACGAAACGTGCGGGGAAGCGGGCCACGGCGCGGAGGCGCTGCGACTGGCTGCCAGCGTCCAGCCCGACATCATGCTGCTCGATATCAGGATGCCTGGTCTGGACGGCCTGGAAACCGCGCGCCGGCTGGCAGACCTGGATCAGCCGCCCGCGATCATCTTCGTCACCGCCTATGGCGATCATGCTTTGGAAGCGTTCGAGGCTCATGCGGTGGCCTATCTGCTCAAGCCGGTGCGGCTGGAACGGCTGGAACAGGCGCTGAATCGCGCCAGTCGCCTCAATCGGGCACAACTGGCCAGTCTGACGGCGCAGCCGGCGCCTGCGGGCCGCACCCATATCTGCGCCCGTCTCGGCCAGCGGCTGGAGCGAATCCCGCTGGGAGACGTGTTCTACTTCCAGGCCGATCAGAAGTACGTCACGGTCCGTCACCGGCAGGGCCATGCGTTGATCGAGGAGTCGTTGAAAGAGCTGGAAACCGAACTGGGCGCCCGGGCGGTGCGGGTGCATCGCAACGCCCTGGCGATGGCCGCTCAGGTGGCCGGGCTGGAGAAAACCGCCGATGGCGGCTGCGCGCTGATCTTCCACGATATCCCCGACCGGCTCGAGGTCAGCCGGCGCCATCTCGCCGCAATCCGTCAGTTTATCAGGGATGCTTGAGACGCTACTCTTGTGCCTCACCGCTAAATTGGCTATATTTTCAGCATGATTACTTCCTGCCGGAATAGCTCAGTCGGTAGAGCAACTGATTCGTAATTAGTAGGTCGGAGGTTCGAGTCCTCTTTCCGGCACCAGTTAAAACAAAGGCTTACCTTCAACCGGGTAAGCCTTTTTTTCATTGTAAGCACAGTTTAAGCAGCAGGCGCAAAGTCGCGCCTGGGTCTGACGGTAGGGAGTCGAGCCATCGGCCACGACCTCGCGGGCATTGACGGTGGGGTTCCCTACGACCTCCACAGTTTAGGGAGGCAGTAGCAGGCGTGGGCAGTTCTATCGCCCAGCCACAGGTTCCAGCGTGACCCTGGGGCGGGTTCCCGTGGCGGCGGCCAGCCGTTGCCATGTCCGCATGG
>JAGTSD010000292.1 GCA_018262135.1 Pseudomonadota bacterium
GCCGGTAGAAAAGTTTGCCGCGATATCGCGATGTCCTGCGGTTGAACCGAAACGTGTATTCATCGAGGTAATAGTCCAGATGCGCGTGACTGACCGCACTCTGATGAGTGCCCAGTAGCCATCGCTGGAGGAGAGCGGCCACGCGGTTGCAGCGGGGCAGCAGATTATCACCGACCTCCGCGTTCTTTCGGACCATCTCACGCACGTAACCCAAATGATCCAGGTTGTTGTACCCACCCCAACCGTCGGTCCGAACGATGCTACCCGGTTCCACGGTTTCCTGAACCGCCGGCTCCAAGCTGGCCCCCGAAGCGTCCTTGACTCGCCGAAGCCGAATGCGCCCGATCCGCTCGCCGTCCACCTGGGCTGCGATGAGCACCAGCGCCTTACCCTCAGCGCCACGCCCGCGTTTTCCAGGCTTTTCACCGCCAATATAGATTTCATCCACTTCGACCACACCCGCCAGCCGATCACGGCCTGGTCTCACCATGGCCCTGCGCAGCTTATGCAGCCATGTCCACGCCGTTTTATAGCTGCCCAGCCCCAAGATGCGTTGCAGCCCTTTCGCGCTGGCTCCGTTCTTCTGGCTGGTTACCCACCAGATCGCCCGAAACCACGTCACCAGAGACGAGCGCGATCTACCGCCACAGCGTGGACAGACAAACCCCTCGGGCCAGCGCAACTGAAAAAGATAGTGCGCGCACGCCTCTTCGGTAGCCAATTCCCGTTCAAGCTCTGCCAGGGTTTTCGGATATTCTTCCATGCTTCAGGATACTACATATAGTAGCCACTGGAGCCAAGGGAATACCCCTATTTTTTAATTTCAGGCGCCCGGCGTGAATTTGGACCTGTTGGGGGCAAGCTATCTGCAAGGAGGATCGGTCGCTGCTGAGGGTGCTGCGCGGGACCATCGAATCTGCTGGGTAATGAAGGCGAAGCCGCGTCTCTGCCCGGTGGTTTGCCCGCTCTGGAGATCGCCCCAACCCGCAGGCGACGGTGGTTTACCAGGAAAACTTCGCCCTTGAATCCGCCGCCCAGCAGATTGCGGGTCAAGGTCCCAGGGGCCGGGCCGGTCGCTGGCGCCGATCAGCCCGACGGAGGTCGGTTCGAATGGATACCGCAAATGGTGGGTAGGCATCGCCGTCACTCCTAACCTGTATCGGTCAGGGGGTACTCGTCTGATATTTCAGCCCTGGTTTAAAGACTATGTTCTCAATCTCGACCGGCTGCTGGCCCACCAGGGATTCCAGCAGCGAACAGCCCTGGCCCGTTACTCCATGCGATTCCTGATCTTTGGCGCTGGTGGTATCGGGGCCTACTATGGGGCCAGGCTTCTGACTGCCGGCCATCAGGTCCAGTTCGTAGCCCGTGGTCCCCATCTGGAGGCCCTGCAGCAACGGGGCTTGCAATTGAGTCATCCAGATCTGCGCTATGACGGCCCGGTAAACGTCTGTTCTCAGGAGACGCTGAAGGATGACCTGAAGGCGGACGAATTCGATCTGGTGATACTTGCGGTGAAGTGCGGTGCTACCCGGAGCCTGCTCGAGACCTTGGGCGGCTGGCTTGGGGTGGGCCGGCGCGTGCCGGTCCTGTCACTTCAGAACGGGGTTGACAACGAGCCGCTGATTGAGGCGCTGGTCGGCCGGTCCCGAACCCTCGGCGGACTCGCTGTACGGATCGGGGGCCATGTCGTGGCCCCCGGCCGGGTGGAGGCTGTCGGACCCGCGCAGATCCTGCTGGGGGCCTGGCCGGACACCGTCGGGAATTCAGCCCTCGCGGACCTGGCCCAACAGTTCGCGCAGGTTTTTCAAACCGCCGGGATTCCCGCCACGGCGAGCCCGGACATCCGTCGGGAGCTTTGGCGCAAGCTCCTGATCAACAACGGCGTCAATCCGCTCTCCGCCCTCACCGGCCTGGACACCCGCCGGCTCACATCCCATCCGGTCCTCGGCCGAACCGTTTATGCCCTGATGGAAGAGGCCGCCGCCGCCGCCCGCCGGGAGGGCGTGCAACTGGATCGGAACGACGTTGATGAGATGTATCACCTCATCTGCACCTTCGACCCCATCAAGACTTCAATGCTGGTGGATCGGGAGCAGGGTCGTCCCCTGGAACTGGAGGGAATCTGTGGCGCCGTTATCCACCGCCTCGAAGCTGCCGGTGATGAAGCTTCCCTGACCCGCCTGATTCGCGCTCTGCTGGAACTGGAATCCGAAGCCTGAGCGATCAAACGATCAGGCCCGGATCCGGCAGTCGCATGGCCGGCCGCCGGTAGCGATCATCCCTGGCTGGCCGGCGGATTTCTGACAATGCGGATTTGATCTGCTTTTGTGCAGGAGGGTGGAGCAGGACTCAGGCTGGCGCCGAGGTGCGAATCAGGTGATCGAAGGCCGACAGCGACGCCTTGGCCCCCTCGCCCATCGCGATGATGATCTGCTTGTACGGCACGGTGGTGCAATCGCCGGCCGCAAACACACCGGGCATCGAGGTGTGCCCTTTGTCATCAATGATGACCTCGCCGAACCGGGTGAGTTCGACCGCGCCCTTGAGGAAATCGGTGTTGGGCAACAAGCCGATCTGCACGAAGATGCCTTCGAGTTCGATCCAGTGCGTCTCGCCCGAGGCCCGGTCCTTGTACATCAGACCGCTGACCTTATCGGCGCCGGTCACTTCCGTGGTCTGCGCGTTTTTGATCACCTTGGCGTTGGGCAGGCTGTAGAGCTTCTTTTGCAGCACTGCATCGGCGCGCAGGTCCTCGGCGAATTCCAGCAGCGTGACGTGAGAGACGATGCCGGCCAGGTCAATCGCGGCTTCGACGCCCGAGTTGCCGCCGCCGATCACCGCGACCCGCTTGCCCTTGAACAGCGGACCGTCGCAGTGCGGACAGTAGGCCACGCCCTTGCCGCTGAATTCCTTTTCGCCGGGCACGTTCATGTTGCGCCAGCGCGCGCCGGTGGCGAGGATCACCGTCTTCGCCTTCAGTACCCCACCGTTTTCCAGATGCACTTCGGCCAGCGCGCCGGGCGCCAGCTTGGCGACGCGCTGATGGTTCATGACGTCCACTTCGTACTGCTTGACGTGCTCCTCGAGCGCCGTCACCAGCTTGGGCCCCTCGGTCTCCTTGATCGAGATGAAGTTTTCGATGCCGAGCGTGTCCAGCACCTGCCCGCCGAACCGTTCGGCGACGATGCCGGTGCGGATGCCCTTGCGCGCAGCATAGATCGCCGCTGCAGCGCCGGCTGGCCCGCCGCCGACGACGAGCACGTCGAAGGGCTCCTTGGCCGACAGTTTCCTGGCATCGCGCGCCGCTGCCCCGGTGTCGGCTTTCGCCAGGATTTCGCCCAGTTCCATCCGGCCCTGGCCGAAGAGCTGGCCATTCAGGAAGACCATCGGCACCGCCATGACCTGGCGCTCGTCCACTTCCTGCTGGAACAGCGCGCCATCAATCATGGTGTGACGGACGTTGGGGTTGATCACCGCCATCAGGTTCAGCGCCTGCACCACGTCCGGGCAGTTGTGGCAGGACAGTGAAACGTAGGTCTCGAAGTTGAATTTGCCTTCGAGGTTGCGGATCTGCTCGATGACTTCGGCGTCGGCCTTGGGCGGATGGCCGCCCACCTGCAGCAGCGCGAGAATCAGCGAAGTGAATTCATGGCCCATGGGCAGGCCGGCAAAGCGCACGCCCAGGTTGGCACCCTTGCGATTGAGCGAAAACGACGGCTTGCGCTCGGCGTCGTCGCGGACTTCGGTCAGGGTAATCTGGTCGGTCAGGCTGGCGATGTCATCGAGCAGCGCCCGCATTTCACGCGACTTGTCGCCGTCGTCCAGCGAGGCGACGATCTCGATGGGCTGCGTGACCTTTTCCAGATAGGCTTTCAGTTGCGTTTTGATGTTGGCGTCGAGCATGGCAATTCCTTCCGAAAAAAGGGGCTGTGCCGCATCAACGCGGCGTACCTAAAACACAGCCGGCACGAAGCCGGCTGTGGGACAGGCATC
>JAGTSD010000044.1 GCA_018262135.1 Pseudomonadota bacterium
CCCTTGAGATCCAGTGCAGCCACGCCATCGGTCTGGTTTTGCAACCCCGCGAATCCGGCCCGCCGGTAGATATTGAATTCCTCCGGCTTGAAGGTGTCCTGGCGGATCGCGTCGGTATAGGCGTGAGTGGTCAGTTCCTTCAGTCCCCAGTCGTCTTCGCCGGCGCGCGGCAGGGCCAGCAGGGTGCCGGTCTTGCTGACCAGCACGCCGTAACCGTTCCAGGGAATAGCCAGGTTCAGGATGGTGTCGGTGATGGTACTCACCGTGATATCCAACCCGACCACGCCTTCGAGAACATCATCCCGGTACACCGGCGCGATGCAGGAGACCATCCAGCCCTGCCCAGCCGGGTCCACGTAGACATCGGTCCACACCACCCCACGGCCAGGATTGTGGGCAGCGTCCGCCTCGTAATAGAAGTTGTAGCTGGGGATGTCCATGCGGGGCGCGTACTGGCTCAGCACTTCGAAATACGGATAGATGCGGTTCAGCGAATCGAACGTGTTGAGGTAAATCTGCACGACCAGTGGGTGGGTCTGCTGGATATCCCGCATCAGGGGGTCCAGCCGCGCGGTGCGCCAGGCTTTCTCGCGCTGCTTCGGCCCGACCGGTACGACCCCGCTATAGAACAGGGCACCGCCGCCGTTGTCGCGGGTCGTGTAATACGCGCCTTCGGGCGAATAGGCATAGCGGTTCCGCTCGTCGGGGTCAGGAACGAAGGGCTTTCCTGGGTGGCGAGATGATTGGCGGCCAGATAAATGGCGATGAACGCCACCTCGACTACCAGCAACGGGATCAGAGCGGTGCGAAAATACGAACGCCACACCCACTGTAGCAAGGATGTGGCGCCATGATTAGCCATCGGATGGCTGGCGGTCATCGGGCCATTACTCCAAAGGCAACAGCGACCCGAGCCGCGTGAGAAGGGCGGCAGGTCCGGATCGGACCGGCGGATGCCGGGCCTCAGTAGTCGTGAACCACTCGCGCCGTGCCATCATAACTGGTCAGCACCCGCACCCGGTCACCCCGATAGAACGGTTCGTCGGCTGCCTGGGTCACGGAGACCATCCGGCCGTTATTCAACCTAACCGTGATCTCCAAACCCGGCTGGCGGGTCACATTTTCCTCGATCGCCGAGCCAGCCAGGCCGCCCAGCACCGCACCACCGATGGCGCCGGCGACCTGACCCCGTCCCTTACCGATGGTACTGCCAGCCACGCCGCCCAGCGCCGCGCCGCCCACCGTACCCACGCCGCTCTTGGTCCCTTCGATCATGACCTGACGCACGCTTTCAACATAGCCGAGTTGCACGTCCTGCGCCTGCCGAGCCTGGTCGCGGGTGTAGGCGCCGCCGGACATGCTGGCCGGACAGCCGCTCAGCATCAGGCCCGCCGCCAGCACCATCGCTACAGTCGCCGTCGTCTTCATTACTCTCATCGCCACACCTCTCGCTCAGAACTGGAATAATTGATTTCAGGAAGTTGGGTGCATTATAACCAAACCCCTTTGCCAGAATAGCTGGTCCCTCTGAATCTCCGCTGAATTGCTACCGACGCCCTGCCTCGCCCAACGTGAATCGCCGTCGCTCCCCGTTTCCCCTGCCGCCGTCCAGACGGGACGCCCTGGCCGGCATCCTGCTGACCGTGATGATCGCCGCCTCGGTGATCCCGGGCATCTCGCTGCTCCCGGCCGGCCTGCTGGGCTGGACCGCCGCGCTGTTGCTGAGTTATCGGCTGGGCCGGCGGCAGCGCCTTCAAAGCGCCTGGCTGATTGGCCTGGGCGTCGCCGGCCTCGCCTGGGGTACGTTGCGTGGCGCTCCACTCAACTTCACCCAGATCCTGGCCAGCAATCAGGGGCTGGTCAGCCTGCTGGCAGCGGTATCGTTCCTGCGGCTGGTGACCCACCCGGACGCGGGGAATGGCGATGCGCCGCCGCCGCGTGGCCGGAAAGCCTTGTGGCGGACCCTAATCGGCGTGCATCTGTTCGGCGCGGTCATCAATCTGTCCACGGTGGTGATCCTCGGCGACCGCATGACCACGCGCGGGCGGTTGGGCAAGCGCCGGGCGTTGGCGCTGAGTCGAGGTTTCGCGGCAGCAGCGTTCTGGTCCCCGTTCTTCGCGGCCATGGCGGCGGTCCTGACTTATGCGCCGGGCGCACAACCTGCCATCGTGGTCACGGCCGGATTACCGATGGCTGCCCTGTCGCTGTGGCTGACGGCGCGGGAGATCGACCCCGAAAATCCGGCCAGGGGGGCGCCCTTTGTCGGTTATCCGATGCATTTCAATGCCCTGTGGATTCCGGGGCTGCTGGTCGCCATCGTCCTGATTTTCCAGATACTGGTTCCGCGTTGGTCGATCCTGGCGATCATCGCCCTGAGCGCACGGCGACTGGCTGCCGTTCGAACGGTTCGGTGTTCCACAAGCCGCTTTGGTGTTGCTGGTGATGGTCGGCGTCGCTGCGTTCGGCGTGCATCCAATCATCACCATCGCCGTCTGCGGGGTCTGGCTGGCGCCCCTGCATCCCGATCCAAACCTGCTGGCGATCACCCTGCTGATGGGCTGGGGAATCGGCATTCCCGTCAATCCGCTGTCCGGCCTACACTTGGTGATCCAAGGTCGCTACGGTATCGACGGCTATGCCTTTCCGCGCTGGAACCGGGTCTACACATTAAAATGCCTGGGAACGGGGATAGGCTTGCTGTATCTGTACGGCGCATTGCTGGGCGTTTCAGCTTGAATCCGCGATGCCCCCAATGCGGTTTACTGCGTTCCCTACGTCGGCAGCAAAGATATCTCCGACTACGGCATCATCAAGCTGGCTTATCTGGAATACGGCCCCGCAACCCGTGTTCCAGCGCAAATTCGCCGCCCCACATTCCCGGAGTTGTACGACCGCTCGAAACTGATAGTGGCTGAATTTGGCGGCTTCGCCTATGACGATGGGCAATGGGACAGCCGGGGCTTTCTGAAATGCAATCACTCGGTCTTTATCCTGATGCCGTGGCATGGGTTGTCCGGGTCAATAACCAAAGCATCCTGAGCGACCTCAGGAACCGCAACCGGGCCGCGCTGAATTTATTGTCGTCCACCGTTAATCCCTGGTATCTGCCGGGATTTCTCAATTCGCGGCCCATGCGGGAATTGCTGGCTGGCATCTCGCGCAGCGCCATCGCCGACCGCCTGCAACCGAAGACCTGCGGGAAATCCTCGTGCCGCTGCCGTCCCAGACGCTCTCTGACGACATCGCCCGGCTGGCCCAAGAAGCGATGGATTGTCAGCGAGCATTGCTGTCCTGGCGAAAGAACGGCTGGAAAATCAACGGTAAGGGGATTGCCCCGCCCTTCACCGTCCCGGCGGGCATCGCCACGCGCGAACTGGGCCGGGCCAAGGTGCGCTGGGGTGTATACATCATCACGCCTGGCGCCAAGCTGGTCCGGCTGGAACGGCGCGAGCGCCAGATCATGGCTGGTCGCGCTGTCGCCATCGAAGCGGACGCTACCGTATCCGAGGAGGCTTTGGCTTGGCTGACGGGGCAGTTGCGGCAAAGCGGCCTGTACGACCTTCAGGTGGTCGAGAAAACCGGGTTGCTGGTTCCCGCCACGCCACAGGATGCCGAACAGGCCTGGAAACTGGTGCAGGAGGAAAGGATGAAGATCAGCGCCTTGCTGGACCGAATCGCCGCCATCAAGGAGGATATTGCGACGCGACTCGAAGGGCTGTTCGAAAGGGTGCAACATCCAACCAAGGAATCAGAGGTGTTGTGATCCTCACGGCACCAGCAAATCGCCGCCTTCCATATGCAGCACCTCCACGCGCGAGCCGACCAGCAGCACACTGCCGGTCTGACGACGCTGGCCGGTGTCGGTGAACTCGAACACATACAACCGTTCCAGCTTCAGCCGACCATCGCGATCCCGTCGCGGCCACAACCGCTCCAGCGCCACGGTATCGTCCAGCAGTTGCACCCCCATCTGCCGGCAGGCGCGGGAACTGGCGGCGCGGGCCTGTTCGCGGGCGCCGAGGCTGTCCCGCCAGAACAGCAGACCGAAGCCCGCCACGAGCAGGAATCCGATCAGAAAGGAAAAGCTCATCTATGGCAGCTGATCAGTGAAGGAAAGGCTATATCCACGGAAGACACGGAAGGCAGGGAAAAAAACAGACTGATTCCGTCCGTTTCCGTGCCTTCCGTGTGTTCCGTGGACCCATGACGCTTATAACAGCGGCTTCAGCCGGGCTAGAATGTCGTCGCGGGCCTGCGCCAGCAACGATTCCCGGTCCAGGCTGTCGAGAATGTCCTGCACCACCCGTTTCGGCCCGCCTTCACCCCAGGATTTGCCCTGAATGAAATACTGCTCGGCGGCCTTGCCGACCACGTAAGTCCCGTACCAGGCTACCGCGCCCTGCGCACCGGCGGTCACCACCGTGGACAGCCCCAGACTGATGCCCTTGAGCGCCGCCGCCGCGAGATTCATCGCCCACACCGTTCCCATCAGGAACGCCAGTTGGATGGAGATGGTCTTGAGCAGCGAACCGGCCTCGCCACGGGTGATCGGCAGCCCGTACACCCGGCTGAGATGGACGATCATCGCCGCGTCGGTGGCGACCGCCGCCAGCAGGTCGGCGATCGGAATCGGATTCAGCGCCACCGCCACACCCTTGCCCAGGCAATAATTGCGCACCACTTTCTCGGCCAGATCGCGGCGGATGGCGACGATTTCTTTGGTCAGCCGGTCGGAGAAGCGGCCGGCGAACAGCCCGGCGTTGAGCGCCGCCATGGTCTTGCCCTCCACCTTGAGGATGTCCCAGATCCGCTCGCGCAGCGCGGTCACATCCGGCGCCGGGCGACGCCGGGTTTCAGTCTCGTTGCCCTCGGCGTCCACCAGAATCACGATGCGCTCGGCCGGCTGGGCGGCGGCGGTCACAATATCCTGCGGCTGGATCAGGCCCTCGGTGCGCTCGCGCAGGGTGCGCAGCAGCAATTCCCGGTCGGCCTGGGTGTAGCGGTCGGTCTTGTTCAGCACCAGCACCAGCCGCTGGGCTGCGCTTTTTACTTGCCGCAGCGCCTTGAGTTCGCTGTCAGTGATGTCGCCATCCACCACGAATAGCACCAGATCGCTGCGGGTGGCCACATCGTGGGCCAGTTGCTCCCGTTCCTCGCCGGCGACTTCATTGATCCCCGGCGTGTCAATCAGGAATACCCCGCCGGCGTCATATTCCTGCCAGCGGGCGTGGGCGGCGCGGGTGGTTTCGCCGTGCAACGGACTGGTGGAAAACTTGGCCTCGCCCAGCAGTGCGTTCAGCAGCGCCGATTTGCCGACGCTGACCCGACCAAAGACGGCGATGTGGATGTGGCCATGTTCGATTTTTTCCAGCAGCAGTTGCAGTTGTCGGTAATCCTCGGCCAGCGCCGCCCGCACCGGCGGCGGCACCCGCTTATCGTCCAGTAGTTCGCGCAGGCTCTCGCGGGCCAGGGCCAGGTGCGCGTCGCCGCTAACCAACGGTGGATTCGGCGCGCTCGCCGTCTCGCTGCCGCGCCCAAACCAGTTGGGCCAGACGTTTTGCACGCGCTTCCAGATTTTCACTCAGATTATCCTCGAACATCCGCAAGGTGGGACCGCTCACCAGATCGCCACGGCTCTCCAAAGAGCGGGTCACCGCTTTCCCCAGACTCTCAAATATCAGTCCATAGACCACAGCGTGCATCATCCCGCCCACCACCGTGCCCATGCCGGGAAATGCTTTGAAGATATTGCCAACCAGCGCCAGCAATAAATTCAAACTGCGCTTGATTTGATTGCCGGCCAGGTCCAGAAACCGCTGCATATCAATCTCACGCGCCGGCACTTCGTACAGCGCGCACAGTTCCTTGATCAAATTGAAGCCCAGATAGCCCTGAATCAGCACGTCGGTTCCCGGGCTGACCGCCGCCAGCGCACCGAATACCGCCTTGCGGGAATAACTCTGCACGATGGCCTCGGCTTTCGCGCGGCGATGCTCGGCGACCGCCGCATCCAGCTTCTGTTGAGCCAGCACGAATACCGACGTATCGCGCAGCGCGTCCAGCACCTGGGGGTCGGTATCGAGATACCGCTGCAAGGCGCGGCGCAACTCCTCGACCTTCGGCGCGCGCTCGCGCAGGGTGGTTTCCTCGCGGCCATCGTGGTAGATGCGGATCACTTCCTCCATCCCACCGCACTGCACTGGCGCTACCGCCAGATCCTCGCCGACCCGCTCGGCCAGCCGGTGGCGCACCAGTTCCAGTTCCCGCTCGGTGTAGCGATCCATCTTGTTTAGCGCCACGATCAGCGGGCTGCCGAGTTCGACCAGGGTTCGCAATGCCTGATACTGGTCGCGGGTCAAATCGCCTTCACAGACGTAGATCACCACATGGGCGCGCAAGGCTTCGTCGCGGGCGGTCTGATCCAGCGTGCCATCGACCTCGTTCAGCCCGGGCAGATCGGCCAGGATCAGCCGGTCGCCGGCGGTGCTGGTCCAGGTGTAATAGGTGATTTCCCGGGTGGTGCCGCCCCGCGCGCTGATCGCAATATCAGTTCCCGGCAGCAGGGCGCGGATCAGCGAGGACTTGCCAGCGCTGATCTCGCCGAACACCGCCACCACGATCTCGCCCGCCGCCCGCCGCCGCTGCAATTCCTCCAGTTCGCGGCGGATTTCGTCCACCTGGACCCCGGCGGCCTCGCTGCGGTCCAACCGTTCGCGCAGGGTCGCCTCGTCCGGCGGCTTGGCCGGAATAGCGGTGCGGGACTTGCCGGCGGGGCGACCCCAGTGCAACACACGCCAGACCCCATAAGCGCCGCCCGCGCCCAATACGCCGAGGATCAACAGATAGATGACCCAGAACGTGGTCGGTGCGCGTTGCAGGCGATCCCACACCGACAAGCCGAGATCGGTGATGTACAGCACCAGCACCAGCAGGGCCGCCACGCCGACGCTGGCGCCGACCGCCAGCAGCAGGCGAACGGGCAGCCAGGACCGGGCAGCAGGCGACAGTGGTATGTTAGGCAGGGGCGGCATCGGCAGCGAACAACTCGCGGAAAGCAGGCGGCACGCGCTGGATCACGCGCCGCGCGTAGTCGAAGAACACGATGCCGGTCTTGGCCCGCGCCACCTCGCGGCCACTGGTTTTCTCAGTCGCGCGATAGACAAAATCGCAGCCATACGGGTTGAAATCGGTCACCCCCACCGCGATTTCCAACATCTCACCGGGAAACGCCTCGGATTTATAGACGATGACGCTGTCCGCCATGATCAAACCGACGCCAAAGACATCCAGTTCGTTCAAACCATAATGGGCCAGAAACCAAACCCGCGCCTCGTGCAGCATGCCCAGCAGGGAGTCGTTGCCCATGTGCCCGCCGTAGTTGACATCGGTGATCCGCACCCGCAACTCGAGGGTGAAAGGAAAATGCTCCGGCAGATCCAGTTTGATTCGCGCCATGCGCCGCCTCGATAATAATGGGAAATTTACCGGTTAAATGAAGGTTTTAATCCAAGAACCGTGGGTTGGGAAAGGGTAATCGCGAGGGATTGTAAACGATTATGGGTCAAAAGCGGGATGCCCGCGCTCCCCGGAGAAACCATCATGCTGATTGATTACGACATGCCGCTCTGGCGGCCGCCGTCCGAGGCCGACAGCTTCATCCTGCAAGCCACGCTGGGATGCAGCTTCAATCATTGCAGCTTCTGTTCGATGTACCGGACCAAAACCTTCGCCGTCCGCCCGCTGGACCAGGTTCAGGCGGACATCCGGGCCGTGGCGCCGGCCTATCCTGGCGTGCGGCGGGTGTTTCTGGCCGACGGCGACGCCCTGGCTGCGCCGACCGAGCATCTGCTGGCGATTCTCGCCACGCTGCGCGCCGCCTTTCCCCGGCTGGAACGGGCATCGAGCTACGCCTTGCCCGCCAACCTGTTGAAGAAGTCGGTGGAGGAACTGGCGCAATTGCGGGAAAGCGGCCTGACGCTGCTGTATTACGGCATGGAAACCGGCTCGGCGGACCTGCTCAAACGCATCACCAAGGGCGCGACGCCGGAAGCGATGATCACGGGACTCAACAAGGCCAAAGAGGCGGGCTTGCGGGTTTCCGCGACGGTGATTCTCGGTCTCGGCGGCCAGACGTACTGGCGGGAGCACATTGATGCTACCACCGATCTGGTCAATCAGGTGGAACTGGATTACCTCTCCACCCTGCAACTGATGATTGACCCCTCGATCCACGACGAATTTCATCGCAAGTTCCGCGAGCCGTTCCAGCCACAGGACGATCATGCGCTGCTGGCGGAACAAATCCGGCTGATCGAGCGGCTGAATCCACCCGCGCCGCTGGTGTTCCGCTCCAACCACGCTTCCAACGCCCTGGCGCTGGCCGGTGAACTGCCGCGAGACCGAGAACGGTTGCTGGCACAACTGCAACTGGCGCTGGCTGGCGCAGTGCAACTGCGGCCCGAATGGCTGCGCGGGTATTAACCTGTTGGCATTTCCAGGCGAGATCAGTCCCGTTCCCAGCCAAAGCCGACCAGGTTGCGCTGCTCGCGGCTGAATTCCACGCCGATCAGATAAATCGGCCCGCCCCCGGCGCGGTATTTCTCGGCGTAGCCGCGGTCTTTCAGTTGTTGCAGGGCGCGGCCTTCCGGGACGACCTCCACCACCTTGAACTCGAACAGGTAGGTCCGACCTTGCAACCGCACTGTCATGTCGATGCGGCCCTGGTTGGTGGCGTCTTCCAGGACGATGTCCAGCCCCAGGGCGGCAAAGTGACTGTAGAACACGCTGGCGTAATAGCCTTCGTAACGGCTGATCGGGTTGTTGTCGTACCACTGATGCGGGATGCTGGCGAACAGGGCGTGAAACAAATCCTGCAAGCCGTCCAGGTCGTCGGCCAGCAGCCGCTCGAGCAGGCGTAGCCGGTGGGTGAAACTCTTGCTGGGATCGTCGGTGTACACTGCCAGCAGGCTGGCGTTGAGGCTGGTTTCTACTTCGTGATTGGGATAGCCCAGGGTGTAGACCCAATAGCCCCGGATCGGCTCTTCGGCTTGGCGGATAGTCAGATAGCCGGTCTGAAACAGCAGCGCCTCGGTAGCGATATGGTCCACGTCGAAGGTGGAGAGCAATTCCAGGCCGGTGCGCAGGCGGGCCAGGTCCGGGGTAAAGAAGCCGCGCGCGGCCAGCAGTTCGATCAGGAACGTCGGTGTGCCGGTTTCGAACCAGTAGGGCTTGAACTCGCGCTGGTCGAGATAGAGCAGGATGTCGAACGGGTTGTAGACCGGCTCGCCCAGGAAGTTGTAGCCGTTGTACCAGCGTCGCACTTCGTTCAAATCTACCCCGTCCAGATAGTCAGCAAAGGCCGTAATGAGTTCCTGGTGGGTGTAGCCACACAGGGTCGCGGTGCGGGGATCGAGGGTGACATCCTTGAGATTGTTCAGCCCGGAAAACAGCGAGACCTTGGAGAATTTGCTCACCCCGGTCAGCAGGACGAATTTCAGATGCGGATCGAGGCTCTTGATGACCGAATAGAAGTTGCGCAGGCCCTCGCGCATCGCCCGGGCCAAATCCGGCTCGCTCAGGTGGTCCAGAATCGGCTTGTCGTATTCGTCGATCAGCACCACCACCGGCTGGCCGGCGACCTCGGCCAGCCGCAGCACCAGTTCTTCAAAACGGCTGGCGATGCCTTCCCGCTCCAAAGTCAGCCCCTGCCGGCGGGCCTGTTCGGCTAGTTGCACCGCGATGCGTTGGTCCAGCTCCGCCCGGGAACGCAACACGCCCGTGCTGAAGTCGAAGCGTAGCACCGGATAGGTCCGGCTCCAGTCCCAGTGGCGCTCCAGATACAGCCCCTCGAACAACTCCCGGCTGCCGGCGAAGGCCTCAGCCAGGGTGTCCACCAACAGGCTTTTGCCAAACCGTCGGGGCCGGGCCAGGAAGTAGTACTTGCCTTGCTCGGCCAGCCGGGCGACGTGGGCGGTCTTGTCCACGTAGACGTAGCCCTGGGTGCGCATCTCGCGCAGGTTTTGCAGGCCGATGGGCAGTTTCTTCATGGCGGGCTCCAACCGGGCAGGGGCGATGCCGGACACTATAGCCCACTCTGAAAAAAACCTGCTGGGGGCTCGACTTTGGCCATTTTGAGGTCTTGACGCGAAGGGAAGGTGGGCAGAGGCACCTTGGGGTATCCTACGCGGGCGACGAAACCCATGAAGAAGGGTACTCCGATGATGATGCCTCTGCCGGAAACGATTATAGCGGTCTGGGCGCCATTTGCCGCCCTGTTCACCCAGCCCGTGTGGTGCCACGTGCGGGTCTTGTTGAGGGGGGCCGTGCTCTGTCGGGGACCGCGGACGGTGGCGTCGGTGCTACGGGTCATGGGCCTGGGTGGGGAACGGCGGTTTGAAAAGTACCATCGGGTGCTGAATCGGGCACGGTGGTCGGGCCTCCAGGGGGCCAAGATTCTGCTGGGGCTGCTGATCGTGCTCCTGCCCGCCTGGCTGCCGGTCGAGATCGGGGTGGATGAAACGATCGAACGTCGTAAGGGGTCGCAGATCAAGGCCAAGGGCCGGTATCGGGATGCGGTGCGGTCGACGAAGGGGACGGTGGTCAAATGTTATGGCCTCAAATGGATCAGTCTGATGCGGCTGGTACCGTTGCCGTGGAGTCGCCGGCCGTGGGCCTTGCCGTTTTTAACGCTGCTGGCTCCGTCCGAACGGGCCAACCGGCAGGCCAAGCGCCGTCATAAGACCACGGTGGACTGGACGATCCAAGCGGTTAAGGTGGTATCGCGCTGGCTGGGCCGGCGCCGCTGGACCTTGCTCGGCGACGGGGGGTATGCCTGCGTCCGCCTCGGCCATGCGTGTGTGGCGCGGGGGGTGACCCTAATCAGCCGCTTGCGGCTGGATGCCCAACTGTATGGGTTTCCGCACCGGCCGGCCAGACCCCGCCGTGGACCCAAGCCCTGGAAAGGCAAACGGTTGCCGGCGTTGAAAGAGCGGGTCGGCGAGGCGCTGGCGTATGGCAAAGACCTGGAGATCCCGTGGTATGGCGGCACCACGCGGGTGGTTCGCGTCCTCAGCCACCTCAGCTTATGGTATACCCCGGGTCAGCGGCCCCTCGCCATCCGCTGGGTCCTGATCGTCGATCCCACCGGCGCGATGGAACCGATGGCCCTCTTCAGCACCGACGTCGAGCGCCCGGTGGCCTTGATCATCGCCCAGTTTGTCCGGCGCTGGAATGTCGAGGTCACCTTTGAAGAGACCCGGCGGCATCTGGGGGTCGAGACCCAGCGCCAATGGTCGGACCTGGCCATCACCCGCACCACGCCGGCCTTGTTCGCCCTGTTTTCCCTGGTGTGTCTGATGGCGCACCACCTGGTGGCGATGGGCCAGGCCCTGCCGATTCGGGTGACCGCCTGGTATCGGAAATCCGAGGCGACCTTCTCGGACGTGTTGGCC
>JAGTSD010000293.1 GCA_018262135.1 Pseudomonadota bacterium
AGGGCACGTCGCCCATGAACTTCAGGCCCATCATGATCATCCGGGCCACCCAGAAGAAGATGATGTCGAAGCCGGTCACCAGCACGCTGGTCGGATAGAAGGTCTTGAGCGCCTCGGTTTGCTCCGGCCAGCTGAGGGTCGAAAACGGCCACAGCGCCGAGGAGAACCAGGTGTCCAGCACGTCGGGGTCCTGGGTCAGCGCCACGTCCGGGCCAAGCCGGTGTTTCGCCCGCACCTCCGCTTCGCTGCGACCCACGTAGACCTTGCCCCGCACGTCGTACCAGGCCGGAATCCGGTGGCCCCACCAGATCTGCCGGCTGATGCACCAGTCTTCGATCCGGTTCATCCAGTCGAAATAGGTCTTCTCCCAGTTTTCCGGGATGAATTTGATTTTGCCGGTTTTGACTGCGGCGATGGCGGGGCCAGCCAGCGGCCCGGTTTTCACATACCACTGATCGGTCAGGAACGGTTCGATGACGGCGTGGCTGCGGTCGCCGCGCGGGACCATCAGTTTGTGGGGCTTGATGTCCTCTATCAGCCCCAGTTCCTCCAGATCGGCGACGACGCGCTTGCGGGCCTCGAACCGGTCCAAACTGCGATAGGCTTCGGGGCCGTTGTCGTTGATTTTGGCGTCGGGGGTGAAGATGTTGAGCAGCGGCAGGCTGTGGCGCTGGCCGACTGCATAGTCGTTGAAATCGTGGGCGGGAGTGATCTTGACGCAGCCGGTGCCGAAGCTGGGGTCCACGTACTCGTCGGCGATGATCGGGATGTTTCGGCCGGTCAGTGGCAACGCTACGTGCAGGCCGATCAGGTGCTTGTAGCGCTCGTCGCCGGGATGGACCGCGACGGCGGTATCGCCCAGCATGGTTTCCGGGCGGGTGGTGGCGACGACCAGATCGCCGCCGCCCTCGGCCAGCGGGTAGCGGATGTGCCACATGAAGCCGTTTTCCTCGTCGCTGACCACCTCCAGATCGGAAACGGCGGTATGCAGCACCGGATCCCAGTTGACCAGCCGCTGGCCGCGATAAATCAAGCCTTCCTCGTACAGGCGGACGAACACTTCCCGCACCGCCGCCGACAGGCCGTCGTCCATGGTGAAGCGTTCCCGCGCCCAGTCCACCGATGCGCCCATGCGCCGCAACTGGCGGGTGATGGTGCCGCCCGATTCCGCCTTCCACGCCCACACCCGCTCGATGAACGCCTCGCGGCCCAAATCGTGGCGGGTCTTGCCTTCGCCGGCCAGTTGCCGTTCCACCACCATCTGGGTGGCGATGCCGGCGTGATCGGTGCCCGGCTGCCACAGGGCGTTGTAACCCTTCATCCGGTAATAGCGGGTCAGCGCGTCCATGATGGTGTCCTGGAAGGCGTGGCCCATGTGCAGGGTGCCGGTGACGTTCGGCGGTGGAATCATGATGCAGTAGGGCTCGCCCTGGCCGCTGGGCGCGAAATAGCCCCGCTCCTCCCAAAAGGCGTACCAGCGTGGTTCGATGGCCTGCGGTTCGTAAGTCTTGTCCATGGCGTTCTTCGGATGATCAGGGAAGTGGCAAGCGCGGCGGTTTATACAGGGCGGGAAGTATAACCCAGCTTGCCAGTGCGAGGAGTCGGCCCGCGCCATATGCTTGCCCAAAGAAAAACCCGCCTGCGGCGGGTTTCCAGGTTCGAACCACCCGCTGGCGGTGGTCGTTAATTGCTCCTCTTGTTAAAGCCAGGTCCGGATCGGGCAGGCTTGGCAGGCGCCGGTTTCACGGTGATCGCCAGTTCCTGAACAAACTCCGCTTCCACTTCCTCGCCAACCTTGAAGCGGGTAATATCGAAGTCGGACGGTACCTTCACCAGAACTGTTCTGGTCGCGCCCCGAACGAGGACTTGGCGCTTCTGCTTGTTGACCGAGATAATGTTTGCCGTTATCCGGGCGGTATCGCGCACCACGCCTGCTGGCAACTGACCCGGCTGGGCGCGGCCAGCGCTAAGGGTATCCGTCCTGGTGGAGATGCCGGTGCCAGCTCTGCCCGTTAGATAGACGGCCAGCTCCTGTTGGTAAGTCACCACCACCCGGTCGCCTACCCTGACCTGCGGCAGGTTGCGAACTTCATCGCTCACCTTGACCGTGAAAACCTGGCCCTTCTGATCCTTGAGCGTGACTTCGCGCGTCTGGAGATCAATCGCCTGTACTGTTGCAGTGGCAGTTATCGTTTCACGGGTACTCAGATCGGGAGTCGGAGCCGGTTGCGACGCAGCCGTAGATTTCTCTTCCTTCACCGGCGGCTTATCCGGTGCGGTCGCGCAGCCCGTCGTTAGCAGCAGGCCTACTGCGCTCATGGCGATCAACATACGAATTTTCATTGCTGTTTTCTCCTTAAGGATTAGTTCGTGATTAGGTGGGATGGAAGGTCCGGTTCAATAGTCGCCGGCATCGGGAAAAACGCCACGATTGGATATCCTAATCAAATCTCGCGGATGTCTCTACGGCAGGATACGAAGATTGACGACATAGCGCTCGGTCACTGAGGCGTCGCCTTCCCAGAACCGCCAATACTTGAGCTTGAGCGCGACCTCGCCGGGCTGGCGGGCGGTAAAAGTGAAGGGGCGCTGACCGCGCGCTCCAATAGAGCCTTCCGTTGGCGCGGTGTAGTCGGTGCTATCCAGCGTCATTAACCGGTGGTCGGTCTCGTCAATGGCCCAAGTGTAGCCGGTTGAGGGATTCTCCGGCAACCGCACGACCAGTCGCTCGCCCATTTGCAGTTCAACCGTCTGGTTGTGGTCAGCGCGGGTCAGCAGCAACTGGCCATGCTCCCGCAGGCCAGTGGGGGCGGGCGGTGGTGGCTCGCCCTTGGCGGCGCAGCCGGCCGTGAGCAGCGTGGCCATTGCCAGTACAGTGAGGCAATGACGCGAAGGTGTTTTGCACTGTGGCGGTTTGACGCGCGTTGCGAGCGATTGGCGAGTTTCCACGCCCTGCTGCCAGGTCAAACCCGTTCAAACTGGTCCCGCCCACTAAGGTTTAAATGGCGGCAGCGCGCCCATCGGCAGCTTGCCCTGCAAGCCGCGCAGCATCTTCATCATGCCGCCGCCCTTCATCTTCTTCATCATCCGCTGGGCCTGATCGAACTGCTTGAGCAACCGGTTGACGTCCTGAATCTGGTTGCCGGAACCGGCGGCGATGCGGCGCTTGCGCGAGCCCTTGATGATGTCGGGAAACTGGCGCTCCTGTGGGGTCATCGAATTGATGATGGCGATCAGCCGCTTGACCTCCTTGTCCGCCGCCTGATCCTTGAGCGCCCCCGCCGCCGCGTTGAAGCCCGGCATCTTGTCCAGCAGGCTGGCGATGCCGCCCATGTTCATCATCTGCTCCATCTGCTCGCGGAAATCCTCCAGATCGAAGCCCTTGCCCTTTTGGACCTTTTTCGCCAGCTTGAGCGCCTTTTCCTTGTC
>JAGTSD010000294.1 GCA_018262135.1 Pseudomonadota bacterium
CAGGTCCTTCATATAAAAGTGGCCGAGATCATCCCCCGCCACCTTGCAGGAATAGAAGCTGGTCCCGCCGAACTGGCGGACCGCGATCATCGAATTGGCTGCCGACCCGCCCGAACCGCGCTGGTGAGGGTGCGCCGCCAAATGATTCATCATTTTTAACTGTTGCTCCCCATCCACCAGGGTCATCACGCCCTTTTCAATGCCCAGCGCTTCCAGGTCGGCCACCTCGACTTCATATTCCATATCCACCAGCGCGTTGCCGATCCCGTACACGTCATACTTCGCCATCATTGCCTCCATCGTCGAATGGTCAAAAAACGGAACTACATGCTGCCCCGATTACCGCGCGCAGTCGTTCCAGATCACCGTCGTCGCGGGTTTGCAACGGGCTCTCGTCGGCCGCCGGCGGTTCATCGTACTGGAGTTGCCGTTCCAGCACCTCAACGTCGGCCTCGGCAGCATCGTCGCCCCGCGCCCGCCGCGCCGCGACCCGTTCCCGCAGCGTATCGGGGTCGGCGGCGCAATCGAGCAGGATGAACGGTATGCCATGCCGGTCCGCCAGTTCGCGAAACGGTTGCCGGTGCGCACGCTTCATGAAGGTGGCGTCCACCAGCACCGGGTGACCAGCAGCGAGCAAACCGTCCGCCAGAACGTACAGACGTTGATAAGTGCGCGCGCTGGCGTCCGGTGCGTACAAGTTTTGGCCGAGGGCCGAATGGCTGTCAGCCAGCGGGCTGAGACCGAACAGCCGCTTGCGCTCCACGTCGGAGCGGATGCGGATGGCACCCGCGAACCTTTCCAGCAATTGTCCGGTCCGATGCGATTTGCCGGAACCGGAGACGCCATGGGTGATCAATAGAAACGGCGTCTCGGGTCGGGTCAGGGCCAGCGCCAGCCGCAGATAAGCGCGGCACAGCGAGTGGGCAACGGCCCGGTCAGGTCCTGGGATATCGTCCTGGCTGGCCTGAATGGCGTTGATCTTGGCGCGCACCATGGCCCGGTAGACCTGGTAGTAGGACAGCAGCGGCGCGCCGCCGAAATCGCCGCTGTACTCCAGATAAGTGTTGAGTAGCCGCTGGGCGAAAGACCCGGCGCCGCGGAAGCGGAGATCCATGATCAGAAAGGCCAGATCGTTGATGACGTCGATCCAGCGGAGATCGTCGTTGAATTCGATGCAGTCGAAGACTGTAACCTCGCCGGCGCCAGTCAGTATCATGTTGCCGAGATGCAGGTCGCCGTGGCATTCGCGAATCCAGCCGCTGGCCTTGCGTTCGGCCAGTCGCGGCCACAGTCGCTCGGAAGTCGCCAGGGTCCAGCGCTCCACGGCGGCCAGGACGTCGAGGTCGGCGGGGTCGGTCAGCAGTGGCCGGGTATAGGTAAAATCGTCCAGCATTGGTTGGCGAACTCGTTCCGGCTGGCCGAACGGCGCGGAAGGATCAGCTATAGCGATGGTGTGATGGAACTCGGCCAGCCGGCGAGCCAGTGCCTCCAGATGACGGGGTTCCAGCCGGCCAGTGGTCAGAACCCGGTCCAGCAGTGCCTCCTGGGGAAAACGGCGCATCCGTACAGCGTATTCGATAGCCGCGCCGCCACCCAGGATCGGGTGGGCCGGTTCGCCGCTGATGGGCAGGCAGTCGAGGTAGATTTCCGGAGCCAGCCGGCGATTCAGGCGCAGTTCTTCCTCACAGTAGTATTTCCGCCGCTCCAGACTGGTAAAATCCAGAAATCCCAGACTCAGGGGCTTCTTGATCTTGTAGGCATAGTCGCCAGCCAGCAGCACGTGCGAAATGTGGGTCTGCAGATGTTCGACGGTTTCGACCGGATGAGGATAACAGTTGGGTTGTAGCAGCGCCCCGATCAACGCAGTCTGATCGTAGGGTTTGTTGGCGGAAGGCACGCGGCGAACTCCGGATGGCAAAGACGGAGCGGTAGGATAAGACAGAATCACGACAACGCGCCAAACCGGTTGATGGAAATGGCGGGTTGGGACAGGAACAGGCATGGCTAAAGTTCGATCATCGCGCAGCTCGGGAAAGCGATTGCCGCTGTTGCAGTCGCTGTTCTCGCTGCTGTTTTCGCTGTTGTTGGGCGGTGTGTTGCTGGGCGCAGCTGGTCTGGGTCTTTACATGCTGTACCTGGATGGAGTCATCCGCGCCGAGTTCGATCAGAAGCGCTGGGCCATGCCGGCCAAGGTCTATGCCCGTCCGCTGGAACTGTTTTCCGGCATGCCGTTGAGCGCCGACGCCTTCGCCCAGGAACTCAAGCTGTTGAGTTACCGCGACGCGAACTGTCCGGTGGAACCGCCGGTTCCGCCCGCGACCGGCAAGCGGATCCTCAAGCGCAAGTCCAGGCTGCCTGCGCCGGAGACCTGCGTTCCACCCCCCGAGGGAAGTCATTCGCCGGACAAGCCCGGCAGCTATGCCCGCCAGGGCGAGGTTTTCGAGGTCATGACCCGCGACTTCATGTTCTGGGATGGCGTAGAGCCGGTGCGCAAGGTCCGGGTGACGTTCGCCGGCAACATCCTGGTGGATATAGCCAGTTTGGATGATCGAGAGGCGCCGGGTCTGTTGCGACTGGACCCACCCGAAATCGCCGGCATTTATCCTTCCCATTACGAAGACCGTATCCTGCTCAATAGTAAGGAACTACCGCCGGTGCTGGTGGATACCCTGTTGGCGGTCGAGGACCGTTCGTTTTTCGAACATGCCGGCATCAACCCCAAGGGTATCTTCCGCGCCATGGTGGTCAACCTGCGCGCCGGCCGGACGGTGCAGGGCGGCAGCACCCTGACCCAGCAACTGGTCAAGAATCTGTTCCTGAGCAACGAACGGTCGTTCAAGCGCAAGATCAACGAGATCCTGATGGCGATCCTGATTGATGCCCGCTATGGCAAGGACGATATCCTGGAAGCTTATAGTAACGCCATCTATCTGGGGCAGGACGGCAGCCGGGCCATTCACGGCTTCGGCCTGGCCAGCCAGTTCTATTTTGGCAAGGCGCTGGAAGATCTGGATTTGCACCAACTCGCCTTGCTGGTGGGGATGATCAAGGGGCCTTCCCTGTACGACCCGCGCAAGCATCCCGACCGGGCCAAGGAGCGCCGCGCCCTGGTGCTGGATGTCATGGCCGAGCAGAACCTGGTCAGCGCTGAGGATGCCGCCGTCGCCAAGGAGATGCCGCTGGACGTGACGCCCACCGCCGCTGGCGGCATCACCGCCTATCCGGCCTTCCTGGAACTGGTGCAGCGCCAACTGCGGCAGTACTACAAGCCAGAGGATTTAGTGTCGGAAGGACTGCGGGTGTTTACCACCCTCGATCCGCGGGTGCAGGCGGTCACCGAGAACGCCGTAGCCAATAGCTTGCCAGCGCTGGAAAGAAGCCAGCCCAGGGCGCGGCCACTGCAAGGCGCGGCCGTCGTGGCCGACA
>JAGTSD010000295.1 GCA_018262135.1 Pseudomonadota bacterium
AGCAGTTGCAGGGCGATGTCCTTGAACGCCAGGGTCGGGCCGTTGGACAGGCCCAGGAGCCAGACGCTGTCAATCAGGGGGGTGACGGGGGTGATGGCTTCGGTGCGGAAGGCCTCCACGGTGTAAGTTTTATCAATCAGCCCGCGCAGGTCGGCAGCGGGAATGTCGTCAGCGAATTTTCGCAGAATGGCGAACGCCAATTCCGGGTAGGACAGTCCGCGCCAACGGGCCAGTTCGCCGGGCGCGACGGTTGGATAGGCCTCCGGAACGGTCAGGCCGCCATCGGGCGCCAGGCCACCCAGCAGAATGTCGGAAAACGTCGCGGGGGCCATGCCGCCCCGGGTGCTGACGTAGCGCATGAAGAAATCCTCGGGAATCGCGAAGATTCGGGGAAGGTTGCGGGAATGCCGCCATTGTACCCTTCCGTATCGTCGAAGGCGCTGAGCTGGCTTCTATGAGGCCAGTGGCGCGTCGTCGGCTTGCACGGGAAGCAGCCGTTGCGTGATTTCCCTGGCCCAGGGATTGATCTCGCCGTAGACCTTGATCAGTCGGCCTCTTGACGCGCGAAACAACAGTCTGGCGCGGGCGTCGTCCACGGAATTGTCGTAGACATAAGTCCGGTCGGCCAGCCAGGCCACGACCGAACAGTACGCCAGCGACTTGGTGTAGCGACTGATGATTTTGCGGATGGGCACGTCGTGGCCGCCTTCCATCACTCGCATGGCGACCCGTTTGGCGTTGATGGAGGGATCGTCGGTGCCGACGAAAAACAGCCGGATGAAGAATCCGGCATCCCGCGAGCGACGGATGAAGTCCAGCTTGTCCGGCGCGGACAGGACGGTTTCGAAAGCCAGACTGCGGCCATCCTTCAGGCAATGCTCGCGAATCTCGGCGGCTCGTTGCGCCGCCTGCATGACCGCGCTCGGGGCGTTCCAGTCACCGAATTCATCGCGGGCGATGAAGTCCGGGTTGACGTAAACGCACCCATCCATCCACTCGTGCATCAGCAGTTGTTGGGTGATCGAGGTCTTGCCGGAACCGTTGGGGCCGGCGACGACGATCAACCGGGGTTTTTCGCCTTCGACCGTGCCGGCGCTTTGGGGGGATTGAATGCCGCTGTGATCCTGGCCCACTGAGGGAATCGCTTTTTACGTGGCGTTGGGTTCGATACCCAGCGCGCGCAGTTGCTCGGCCAGCCGTTCGGCACGCTGGCGTTCGACCTCGGCGCGCTGGCGTTCGGCCTCGGCGCGCTGGCGTTCGGCCTCGGCGCGCTGCTCCAGTTCGAGAAAGGTCTCGAACCGCCGCCCGTCGGGCCGGTACAACACCAGGTCACTTCCTTCCAGCGTGAAACGGATTCCCAGGCGCGGGCTGACCCAGCCCTCCATCTCCGGTATGTCCTCCAGCCGGCCATTTCGCCGGATCCAGCCGTCGAGTGTGCCCCGGTCCGGATCGTAGAGATAGTATTCCTCCACCCCATACTGTTCGTAGAAACGAAATTTGCGGGTCATCTCGGCGGCGGTGTTGCCGGGGGAGAGCACCTCGAACACGACCTGCGGCGCCAGATTCTCTTCCCGCCATTGCAGGTAGGACCCCCGGTCGCCGGGCGGGCGGCCAAACACCACCATGGTATCGGGCGCGGCGCGAATCTTGTTGTTGCCTTCCACCGGATACCAGAGCAGGTCGCCAGCGACAAACACGTCGGGCCGGTCGGCGAACAACGCGGCGACGCCGCCCTGAAGGGTCACGATGTAGGTGAACTGCCGGGTATTGTCGGCCATGGGCTTGCCGTCGCTCTCGGGATAAACCACCTCGATGGGATAATTGCGGTTCAGCCTTGCACCGACAGGGGTTGGCGGAGCGGGCGATGGGGTGATGGCGATGGCGGGCATATCGGTTCCCCCGGTTTTCAGCCTTGACCTGATGCGAGGATAGCACTTCCCGGCGGTGGGCCGGGCGTGCGCGATGATGGGAACGGGTTGCGGCGCGTTACGCGCCTCGATCATGGCTACCTTGGCTTTTCAGGCGACTCTCGCGAATCCCGGCGAATCGCCGGGCCGCTTTAATCGGTCACGCGTGGGGCCGGAGGGGTGAGTTGATCGCCATGATCTCGGCCCGCAAGCGGACCATGAGCTGTTCGCGCGCCGTCTGGGCGTGCTTGCGCGCTTCCCTGACGACCGCTTCCATCAGGTCGTCGAGCTGCTCGTCGGAGGGTTCGTGGATGATGTCGTTTAGATTGAAAGGTTGTAGTTTCATCGTCGTCTGCTCCAACATCGGTCAGTGTGCTGGTGGGTTATGGTTCGCGTCCGTCACCGGCAGCAATGCCTATTTTACCCGAATCGTCGCGGACGGGGAATCGCAAAAGGGCGTCCGGCTAACAATAATGACCTTGCGGGAGACGGATTGTTGCAGCCCGGCGGTTTGCTGCATTGCGGGAGCCGCGCATATGTTTGTTGTTGATTCTTCCTGCCTTTTCTTTTGTTTTTCGCTTCCTGTTAAATCCATCCAGACAGGTTGGAGTTCGCAGGGGAGAGAACGCGGGCTGGAAGTCCGCGCCACGGATATCCTTAGCCTCTTACCTTTAACCTTTAACCTTCCTCCTCTTCTTCCTTGGCCCTGGCGATTTTGGCCATCTCCGCCAGCACTAACTGCGTCCATGCCCCGGAGCCCGGCAGGTTCTGGCCGCCGTCGGCGACGATCAGCGTCCCGGTGATGTAGGACGCCAGCGGCGAAGCGAGAAACACGCTCAATTGCCCGATGTCGTCCGGCGTGCCGAAACGGCCCAGCGGGATCATCCTCTTCAGCTTGTCGGCGCTGCCTTCCGGCACCAGCCGACGCACGCCCTCGGTGCCTTCAATCGGGCCAGGGGCGATGCTGTTGCAGCGGATGCCGAACCGACCCCATTCCAGCGCCAGATTGCGCATCATGTTGTCAATGCCGGCCTTGGCCGCGCCGACGTGGGCCTGAAGCGCGTAGGGCATGAACGCCTGTCCCGCCGAGATGAAGATGATGTTGCCCTTGGTGACCTTGAGTTGCTCGAACGCCGCCCGACAGGTGTGGAAACTGCCCAGCAGATCAATGTCAATGACCGACTTGAAACCGTTGGGGCTGATCTGTTCGGCGGGCAGGGGGAAGTTGCCGGCGGCCCCGCAAATCAGGGTATGGATCGGCCCCAGTTCCTCGCGGCAACTTTGCATGGCTGCTTCCAGCGCCGCGTAGTCGCGCACGTCGGCGGAATGAGTTGAGACGCGCGCGCCGAGCGCCTGCAGTTCCGCGCCCGCCGCGTCGAGCTTTTCCTGCGAACGCCCCACGATGCCGAGATTCGCCCCGACCGCCGCGAAGTTGCGCGCGATGCCGAGATTGATGCCGCTGCTGCCGCCGGTGATGAAGACAGTTTTGCCCTGGAACAGGTCTTTGGCGAAATAGGAG
>JAGTSD010000296.1 GCA_018262135.1 Pseudomonadota bacterium
GTGGTGTTCAGCACGCCGCCGAAGCCGGTGCCGACACCGGCCGTAAACGTGCCCGCCGTTGCAAACGCGCTCACGGAGCCGGCCGCAATGCCCCCTTCGCGGGTCAAGGCCACGGCACGACTGATAACGCCTCCCCCAAGTGTGCCGACTACCTCGGGCCGCCCTCCCCCTGGGCCAATCGTTGGGCCGGGTGTGGGTGGGGGGCTGGGTGTCAGCACCGGCACCGACTTCAGTCCGACCAGCGTCGCTTGCACATCCGTCCTGAGTTCGAGCTTGGTGACGACGCTCAGGCGCGAGACCTGGTCGTCGCTGGTGAGGATCAGGCCGTCGCCGGGTTTGAGGCCTGTGGCCAGGCCCGCCAGGCGCAGTTCGGTGCTGGTATGGGTGAAGGTCTGATAGCGGGTAAGCCGCGGCCGCATCGCGTTCCATTCCGGCCGGGCGCGCACGGCTTCCACCGTCTCGAAGCTCTGCGCCGTCTCCCCCGGGCCGGGGATGCTTTGCGTCCGGATGCCTGGCTGCAGGGTCGTTTCCGGCGCGCTACCGGGCATCTGGGCGGCCTCCAGGGTGAAGGCCAGCCAGACGTCCGCCGCGACGCCGGGGCGCAGCCGGTAGCCCACCAGTTGCCCCAGTTCCAGCGCCGAACGGCGCTCGGTGGCGGTGGGCAAATAGTGTTCGTTGGCGATGCGCTCCTGATAAAACGTGAGCACGTCGGCGAGGACGGCGCAGGCGTCCAGCAGGGCGATGCTGAAGTCGTCGGGGTTGCGGCTGGTCAACCCCGCAAGCTGCGGATAAGCTGCCAGGCGCGCGATCAGGGTCTGCCGGAAGCGGGCGTGGTCGCCCGTCCGATAGGCGATGGCAGTCAGACCGGGGCGGTTATCCACCGCCTGCGGGGTGGCCGTCTCGATGCCGGTGCAGCAACCGCAGATGGCTTGCGGATTCGCGCTCATGACAGTTCCTTCAGCACCAGGTTGAACACGCCGCGCTCGGGGAAATTGGCATCGTTGTCTAGGCGGGCGATCTCCAGCCGCTCCATCGCCAGTTGCCCCGCTTCGCGGCCGTCGGTTTGCGCCTGGCCGAAGCGCTGGAACCGCGTCACACGCAGCAAGGCGACGCCGGGTGTGGCTTGGGCGGCGGCCACCAACGGGCTCAGGTACGCCGGTTCGCCGAAGCTGAAGCGGTCGGGATGGAACAGCCCCAACTGGCCGTCGGCGCCGATGCCGTTGTGAAATCGCCCCAGCAGGGCCTGCCCGACCTTGGCGGGGAAATGGCCCGCCGCGACGCAGACCTCCAGTTCGATTTCCAGCGGCACCTCCCGCGGCGCGTCGATCTCCAGGTCCTGGCCGGCGAGGCGGAACGCCTCCAGATGCCGGCGCAGCCCGTCCTCGAAGCCCGTGTCCACCGGCTGCCCGCCCTGCCGGTCCACGCTCACGAAGACGGTGCGCCAGCTTCCGGTCCAGCGCGGCGTGGCCTCCACCCGCTGGACACCCGTGAAGCGTCTGGCAAGAACAGCATAGTCCTCGGAGGTGACAGCCCGCTCCTGGGTGCGGAAGGCGTAGGGCGCGGCGGCCCGCGTCTCGGCGAGCGTCTCGGGTTCCTGGCCGCCCTGGGCAGGCAGCCAGTTGGTCACCGCCGTGATCATGGGATCGGCCGGGTCGGAGACCAGCGCCGGATCGGCGCTGACCAGGTGGGCGAGCGAACCCGCGCCCACGTTTCCGGCCGTGCCGTTGCCCACCCGGTAGCGGGCGGAAAACACCAGTCCCGGCGATGGCCGGGCGCCGTGGATGCCGTCGCCGAATCGGAGGGCTGCCAAGCCATCGTCATCCGTTTCCACCGCGAAGACACGATCCAGGGCAGCGTTGCCGAGCAGGTCGCGGGTAGCCCGCCAAACATCGCCATCGTCATCGGTGAGAACCAGTTGCGGTTCGGCCTGGCGGCAGTCCGTTGCCAGCACCTGTGTCACCGCCGCGGTCGGGTCGTAGTGCACGGCCCAGGTCAACGGCCCGGCGGCCAAACGCGGTCGGTAGCGGGCCGGGCGGGCGGCTTCCTGTACGTCCTGGCAGGGGTCGCCGCCGAACTTCGCCAACTTCAGCAAGGGATTGGCATGGGGTACGACGGGCAGCTTCTCCGCACCCAGCGTGTGGCCGTGATCGGCCAGCACCACATTGCCGAAAGCGCGGCTGACCTCGTCGAAATACTGCGTTCCCAAACGGGCGGACAGGCACAGGGGAAACGGCAGCGCGTCGGCCTCGCTCCAGGCGATTTCGGTCACCGGGGCAGCGTCATCGCTCGCCGGTTCCAGGAAGTGGCCGCCCAGCAAGTCTTGCGCGAGCGTCACCCCGGTCAGCCGCACCGCATGACGTTTGGACGGATCGGCATCCTGCGTCAGACCGGTCGCAGGTCCGCGTACTTCGGCCAGGATCAGTACATCTCCGACGGCGAGTTTCGGATAATGGCCCGCCAGCGTCGCCTGGGTCGCGCCCCGCGGCAGGCAGCATTCGCGCGCCCCCCAGGTGTAGAAGTCGAGCCGGTTATGCGCAGCGTAAAGTTGAATGTTGTGCACGAGCTCGAACACCTGCGGCCTGAGTGCGAGCGCTTCGGCGACCGCTGGCGCGTCAGCCGCCGTCAGGGCCGACAGGCCGGGCACGCGGGTCAGCGCCCGGGTCGGCTGGCCGTTGATCCTGGCGGCCAGCGCCAGGCCCGCCACGTCCGCGCGCACGGTAAGCTGCAGCCAGACGCGTGCGTTGCAGCCCTCGTGCAGGAAGTAATCCACCAGCCGCGCATGCCGGCGCACGGAACTGCGCAAGCGCGCTGTGCCGAGATAGGCCTCGGTGCCAATGGCGTCCTGGCGATAGGACAGCATGTCGCCCGCATAGGCGAGCAACTCGACCAGAGCCACGCCGAGGTCGGCCGGGGTGCGTGTGGTCCAGTCCGGCAGCTGGCTGGCCATCCGGTCCAGCAGCAGCCGGCGGAAGCTCTGGTAGTCACGCGCAAGATAACTGATCGCTGCGCCGGGCGGCGATTCGGGTGCGCAGGCGAACGCAGGCCGGCAATCGAGATCCGAGGCACAGGCCGCCTTGAACGAGAAGTCGATGGCCGCCAGCAAAGGATCGAAGCTGGGCGGCGGCGTGCTCCCCTCCTCCCCCGCGACCAGCCGCAGGGTGTAACGGGAGAAGTCCCCGGCCCGGTCCAGTTGCAGCCGCACGCTGCGCAATTCGCCGTCCGGATCGGGATCGCCGTCGCTCGCTGTCAGCACCCGGATATCGCGGATGCGCACGCCGCCTTCGATGCGAAAGTTTTCCGCCGCGAGTGCCGCCAGCGGATTGACGAAGCGCACCACCAGCACGCGCTGCCGGTCGGCCACGGGCAGCGTCGGGTCGTCGAGCACCTCCAGCGCATCCAGGCCGTTCAGATCGGGATGCCCAAG
>JAGTSD010000297.1 GCA_018262135.1 Pseudomonadota bacterium
TGACTTATGGCGCGCCGACCAACCCGGACGAGGCCGCGCTGCGCCAGCTTGCGACCCAACTGCGCGCCGGGCGCCTGGTGGTCAAGGTCTATCTGCGCCGCCTGCTGCACGCCAAGCTGTATTTGCTGTATCGCCAGGACCCGGTCAATCCGGTGATCGGGTATCTGGGCAGCAGCAATTTGACGCTGGCCGGTCTCGCCCGGCAGGGCGAATTGAACGTGGATGTGCTGGACAGCGACGCCTGCGCGAAGCTGGCGATGTGGTTTGAGGACCGCTGGGGCGACCGCTGGTGCCTCGACATTTCCCGGGAACTGGCCGATATCATCGATGAAAGCTGGGCCAGCGAAAAACCGACGCCGCCCTACCACGTTTACCTGAAAATGGCCTATCACCTGGCTCAGGAGGCCCGCGTGGGTTTGGCGGAGTTCCAGATTCCCAAGGTGTTCGGGGATACCTTGTTTGACTTCCAGATCGCCGCCGTGAAGATCGCCGCCCATCATCTGAATAAGCGGGGCGGGGTCCTGATCGGCGACGTGGTGGGGCTGGGCAAGTCCATGATGGCGACGGCGCTCGCCAGGATTTTCGAGGACGACTATCACACCGAGACGCTGATCATCTGCCCCAAAAATCTGGTCCCGATGTGGGAGGATTATGTCCATGCCTACCAGCTTCGCGCCAGGGTCCTGATTGATGAGTCCCACAATCTGCGCAACAAGGAGGGCAAGCGTTACCGGGCGATTCGCGACTACATCGAGCGCAACGACAGTTTGTGCATCCTGCTGTCCGCCACGCCCTACAACAAGACCTGGCTCGATCTGTCCGCCCAGCTTGGCCTGTTCCTGCGCGACGACGCCGACCTCGGCATCCGGCCGGAAAAATACCTGGCGGCTCTGGGGGGCGAGCAGGAATTCATCCGGTGTCACCAGTGCCCGGTTCGCTCGCTGGCCGCGTTTGAAAAGAGTCCCGATCCCGACGACTGGCGCGATCTGATGCGGCTGTACATGGTGCGGCGCACCCGTAGGTTCATCGTCCAGAATTACGCCCGGACCGACCCCGAACTCCAGCGCCAATATCTGCAATTCGCCGATGGGCGAAAATCGTATTTCCCTGCGCGTCTTCCCCGGAACGTGAAATTCGCGATTGACGACGCCGATCCGGCGGACCCTTATGGCCGGCTGTATTCCTATCAGGTCGTCAATACGATCAATGCCCTGACGCTGCCCCGCTACGGGCTGGGCAACTATCTGGCCCCCCGGCCCAAAATCCCGCCGACTCCGCAACAGGCGGCTATCATCAGCGGCTTGTCGCGGGCGGGCAGCCGGCTGATGGGCTTTTGCCGCACCAATCTGTTCAAGCGGCTGGAAAGCGCCGGCCCGGCGTTTTTGCTTTCCATCGAGCGCCATGTCCTGCGCAACTTCGTGTTTCTGCACGCCCTGGAAAACGGCCTGGATCTTCCGCTTGGGACGCAGGGCGCGGAACTGCTGGATTCCCGGTATGAGGATGAGGATGCCGAGGAGGCGCTGGAAGCCGAGGATGACGATGAGAGCAGCGTTGACTCCCTGCGCGCGGACCTCACCCCCCTGGCCCCCCTTTCCATGAATGGAGAGGGGGGAGGGGCTGGGGGGTGGGGGGTGAGATTTGGTGAGTGCGACCTTCGCGCCGAGGCCGATTTTCGCGCCCGCGCCGCCGAGGCGTATGCCGCCTACCAGAGCAGCTATAAAAAGCGCTTCAAGTGGCTGTCCGGCTCCCTGTTCGCCAAAACCCTGGCCAGGCACCTGCTGCAAGACGCCCGCGCGCTGATTGCGGTGCTGGACTATTGCGGCGCCTGGGAGCCGGCGCGGGACGCCAAGCTGGCTGAATTGCGCCAACTGGTCGCCGATCGGCACGGTCAGGAAAAGCTGTTGATCTTTACCCAGTTTGCCGACACCGCCCGCTATCTGAAGAATCAACTCCAGGCGCTGGGCGTGCAAGGCGTGGAAGCTGTCACCGGGAAAAGCCTCAATCCGACCGAACTGGCCTGGCGATTCTCGCCGGGCGCAAACGGCAAGCGCGACCTGATCTCACCTCGCCCGCAGGCGGGAGAGGGGCCGGGGGAGAGGGGCGAACTCCGCATCCTGATCGCCACCGACGTTCTGTCGGAAGGTCAGAATCTCCAGGACTGCGCCATCGTCGTCAATTACGACCTGCCCTGGGCGATCATCCGCCTGATCCAGCGCGCCGGTCGGGTGGACCGCATCGGCCAGCGTTCGGACCGGATTCTCTGCTATTCCTTCGTGCCGGCGGATGGCGTGGAGCGGCTGATCGGGCTGCGCGCCCGGGTGCGGCAACGGTTGATCGAGAATCGGGAGGTCATCGGTTCGGACGAAGCCTTTTTCGAGGACGATCCGGAGGCCAGCGCCATGCGCGATCTGTATACCGAGAAGAACGGCACGCCTATCAAATCTGGAAGAATGCGACCGACGCCGATCCCTCGCTGGCGGCGAAGATCGAAGCGCTGCCCAATGTGGTGTACGCCACCAAGGCGCATACCGCCGCCCCGGAAGCGCCGCCGGGGGTGCTGGTCTACATGCGCACCGGCGAGGGTAACGACGCGCTGGCCTGGATCGACGAACAGGGCCGCTCCGTCACCCAGTCGCAACTTGCTATCCTCAAGGCCGCCGCCTGCGCTGCTAATACTGAAGCCCTGCCGCGCTCGGATCGGCATCACGAACTCACGGCGGCGGGGATGCGGCACATTCTCGACGAGGAAAAATCCTGGGGCGGCGCGCTGGGGCGACCGTCCGGCGCCCGCTTCAGGGCCTACGAACGCTTGAAGCGGTATCGGGAAGCCTTGGGGAATCGCCGCGATCTGTTCATCACCGAGGCCTGGCTGCGGGACATCGAGGCTGTTCTGGAAGAGCTGTACCGCTTTCCGCTGTATCAGGCGGCGACCGATACGCTGAACCGGCAACTCAAGGCTGGCGTTGCCGACCACAAGCTGGCGGAACTGCTGCTGGGCTTGCGCGAGGACGGGCGGCTTTGCGTGGTCGAGGAGGAGAAGCGGGAACGCGAACCGAAACTGATCTGTACGATGGGGCTGGTCTGACTCATGGATAACCTGCAAATCGAGCGCCTGCGCGACTGCCTGCAATCCTTTAATTTCCCGCGTTTGTTCATCGAAGAACTCGGCTGGTCCCGGCCCAGAGGGGCCAAGCCGGTCACGCTCGAACTGCCCGGCCAAACCTGGCGGGCTACCCCTATCGCGGAACTGTCCGGCGTGGTCGCCTTTCAGGTCGCCGGCCTGCCGGAGAAACCGGAACGGCTGTCCATCCATCAGCGGCTCTCGGAACTGGCCCACGAAAATCTGGTGATCTTCCTGGACCGCGCGGACTCGCCCACGCAAAGCTTGTGGCTGTGGGTCAAGCGCGAGGGCAGCCGGCGCTTCCCGCGCGAACATCTGTACGTCAGGGGCCAGCCGGGCGATCTGTTCGTTTCCAAGATTTCCGGCATCGTGGTGGACATCAACGAACTGGACGAACGCGGCGGGTTCCCGCTGGCCCGGCTGGTGGACCGGCTGAAGGCGGCCCTGGACGTGGAGCGGGTCACCCGGAAATTCTTTAAGGACTACGATGCTCAGCGGCTGGCCTTCGTCGAACTGATCGAGGGCATTCCCGACGAACGCGAGCGCCGGTGGTATGCCTCGGTCCTCATGAATCGCCTGATGTTCGTCTGGTTCCTGCAACGCAAGCATTTTCTGGACGGCGGCAACGGCAACTATCTCAGCGACAAGCTGGCGCAAAGCCAACAGCGCGGCCCGGACCGGTTCCATGCCGAATTCCTGCAAGCCCTGTTTTTCGAGGGCTTCGCCAGGACGCCCGACCAGCGCAGCGACGCGGCCCGCGCTTTGATCGGCGAGATCCGCTATCTCAATGGCGGCCTGTTTCTCCCGCATCGCCTGGAGCGGGACTACGGCCAGGCCATTCGCATTCCCGATGTCGCTTTCGCCAACCTGTTCGCGCTGTTCGCCGGCTATTCCTGGAATCTCGACGATACCCCCGGCGGGCAGGACAACGAGATCAACCCGGACGTGCTGGGCTACATCTTCGAGAAATACATCAACCAGAAGGCGTTCGGGGCCTATTACACCCGGCCCGAAATCACCGACTATCTGTGCGAGCGCACCATTCACCGGCTGATTCTGGACAAGGTCAATCAGCCGGCCATGCCCGCGCTGAGGTTGCCGGCCCGGCGCTTCGCCGGGGTCGCGGACCTGCTGCTCAACCTGGACGCCGGCCTGTGCCGGGAACTGCTGTTCAAGGTTCTGCCCGATCTCAAGCTGTTGGATCCGGCCTGTGGTTCCGGCGCGTTCCTGGTCGCCGCGATGAAGACCCTGATCAACATCTACTCGGCGGTCATCGGGCGCATCAAGTTCCTCAACGACCGGGAACTGACGGAACGGGTCGCGCGCTGGGAAGCCGAGCATAAGAGTCTCGCCTACTTCATCAAGCGCACCATCATCACCGACAACCTGTTCGGCGTGGACCTGATGGAGGAAGCAACCGAAATCGCCCGGCTGCGTCTGTTCCTGGCGCTGGTGGCGTCGGCTCAAACCGTGGATGAACTGGAACCGCTACCGAATATCGACTTCAACATCCTGGCTGGTAATTCGCTGATTGGACTGTTGCGAGTCGATGCCCACGAGTTCGATTCCCGGCAGGACGATCTTTTCCGCAAAAGCTATCGGCAGGTTTTGGATGAGAAGAATCGGAAGATCGAGACCTATCGCCATACGGTTGCTTGGGCGGGTGGAATGGATTTGTCCGCGCTCAAGGCCGACATCGAGGAACATAAGGCCGGAGCCCAAGCCACTTTGAACGATTTATTGCTGGACCAGTGGGATCGGGCGGGTATCAAGTTTGAGGAAGCGACTTGGGATACGGCGAAGGGCAAGGAGGGCAAGGCCCAAAAACGCAAGCTGAAGCTTGCCGACATCGAAGCCCTGCATCCTTTTCACTGGGGGTTCGAATTCGATGAGATTTTGAACCGGCGCGGCGGTTTCGACGCGATCATCACCAATCCGCCGTGGGAAATCTTCAAACCCCAGGCCAAGGAATTTTTCCAGGAACACTCCGAACTGGTCACCAAGAACAAGATGACCATCAAGGAGTTCGAGAAGGAGCAGGCCAAGCTGCTGAAAAACCCGGATATCCGCGCCGCTTGGCTGGATTATCTGTCGCGGTTTCCGCACGTTTCCGCCTGGTTTCGCGCCACGCCCCAGTTCAGGCATCAGTCGGCTATCGTCAACGGCAGGAAAACCGGCAGCGACATCAACCTGTATAAGCTGTTCGCCGAGCAATGCTACAACCTGCTGCGCGAAGGTGGGGAATGCGGCATCGTCATTCCTTCCGGGATTTATACCGATCTTGGGGCCAAGGGATTGCGGGATATGCTGTTTGACGAGAACCGGGTGACTGGGTTGTTCTGCTTCGAGAACCGTAAGGAAATCTTTGAAGGGGTAGATAGTCGTTTCAAGTTCGTCGTCATGACGTTTGAAAAAGGCGGGCGGACGGAACGTTTTCCCGCCGCTTTCATGCGGCATGAGGTCGCGGAACTGGCCGGGTTTCCTGGCGAAATCGGCCTGCCGTTATCCGTGGAATTGATCCGACGCTTGTCTCCTGACTCTCATTCGATCATGGAATTCAAATCGGAGATGGATATTCGGATTGCTGA
>JAGTSD010000045.1 GCA_018262135.1 Pseudomonadota bacterium
AATGGCGCTGGATTATGGCTTGTTCCCTCTGCCGCGTTGCTGGAAAATGGAACATCATTCCAAGACTGATGGCACGCTTATAACCAGTGAGGTAAATCAAGGTGAAACGGCAAGTGCGCAAGGCAGTTTTCCCCGTGGCCGGGCTCGGAACACGGTTCCTTCCCGCGACCAAGGCCAGCCCCAAGGAAATGTTGCCGATCGTGGACAAGCCCCTGATCCAGTACGGTGTCGAGGAGGCGGTAGCGGCGGGCGTGGATACCCTGGTGTTCATCATCGGGCGCACCAAGAACGCCATCGCCGATCACTTCGACAAAGCCTACGAGCTGGAAGTGGAGTTGGAAACGCGCGGCAAAAGCGATCTGCTCCAAATCGTGCGCAACATCGTGCCGCCCCGGGTGGACTGTGTCTACGTCCGCCAGGCCGAGGCGCTGGGGCTGGGCCATGCGGTGCTGTGCGCCCGGCCAGTGGTGGGCAATGAACCGTTCGCCGTGATCCTGGCAGACGACCTGATCGAGGAGGATGCCCAGGAAGGCGGAGCGCTGAGCCAAATGGCCCGGCAATTCAACAAATACCAGTGCTCCATCCTGGGCGTGGAGCGGGTTCCCAAGTCGGAAACCAACAAATACGGCATCGTCCATCCGCTGCCGTTCGCCAACCGGCTCAGCAACGTGGATGGCATCGTCGAGAAACCCAAGCCGGAGAACGCGCCGTCCAATCTGGCGGTGGTGGGCCGCTACATCCTGACCTCGCGGATCTTCGACCTGCTGGAGAATACCCCGCGCGGGGCCGGTAACGAAATCCAGCTTACCGACGGCATTGCCGCACTGTTGCACGACGAACAGGTGCTGGCCTATGAATTCGCCGGCCGGCGCCACGACTGTGGCAGCAAGCTCGGTTATCTGGTGGCGACTGTCGAGTACGGCCTGCGTCATCCGGAACTGGGTGACCGGTTCCGTGATTACCTGCGGGAACTGAGCGGGCAGTTCAGTACCACTGGCTCATCCGTGGACGCTTGAACGTAACATCTACCCAACCAAAGATCATGGATCGTCCGCGACCGCATTAACCATTGCATCTCATTCTTAAAGAGGAAACCGAGATGTCCCAGGGTATTCTGGTTTTGAACGCCGGCTCGTCCAGCATCAAGTTTTCGATGTTCGCACTACCGGAAGATGGCGGCGAAATGACGCTGGGTTGCCGGGGTTTGCAGGAAAACATCGGCGAGGACGATCCACATTTCAAGGCGGTCGATCAGGCCGGCAAGGTGTTGATTGATATCCAACCGAAACCGCCTCAAGGCCACTATGGCAAACGGAAGCCTGAAATGCGCCGCCGGGCGTCCGATGCGCCCGCGCCCCCTTCCGAGCCAGGCCCCACGGTGGTTTACAATCATCAGGCGGCGCTGCGCGATCTGCTGAACTGGTTGCGGGAGACGCCCGGTTTGCCAAAGGTGATCGCGGTCGGTCACCGGGTGGTCCATGGCGCCGACGATTACAGCGATCCGCAACTGCTGACGCCGGAAATCCTGGAACACCTGGAGGAGTTCGTTCCGCTGGCCCCGCTGCACCAGCCGCACAACCTGGCCGGCATCCAAGCCCTGCTCAAGGTGCGACCCGATTTGCCGCAGGTGGCCTGCTTCGACACCGCGTTCCACCATGGCCAGCCGGAACTGGCGAAAATATATGCCCTGCCCAAGGTTTACCGCGATGAGGGCGTGCAACGCTACGGGTTCCACGGCCTGTCCTATGAATACATCGCCGGGGCGCTGGCTGAGGCGATGGGCACGCCGGCCACCGGTCGAGTGGTGGTGGCGCATTTGGGCAACGGTGCCAGCATGTGCGCGATGCACGATGGCCGGAGCGTGGCCAGCACCATGGGCTTCACCGCCGTGGAAGGTCTGCCGATGGGGACCCGCACGGGTTCGCTCGATCCCGGCGTTTTGCTCTATCTGATCGAACGGCACGGGTTGGGCATACGGTCGCTCACCAACCTGCTGTACAAGCAATCCGGCCTGCTGGCCCTGTCGGGATTTAGCAACGACATGCGCGATCTGCTGGACAGCGCCGATCCCAACGCCAAGCTGGCGGTGGACTATTTCTGCTACCGCATCGCCCGCGAACTGGGCTCGCTGGCGGCGGCGCTGGGCGGGCTGGACGCGCTGGTGTTCACCGGCGGCATCGGCGAGCACGCGGCGCCGGTGCGCGAACAGGTCTGCGCCCGCTCGGCCTGGCTGGGGATTGAGATTGATCCGGCGGCCAACGCCAGCGATAGCCGACGGCTCGACCGTCCGGGCAGCCGGACGGCGGTGTGGGTGTTGCCGACCAACGAGGAGTTGATCATCGCCCGGCATACCCGGCGGTTGGTGCTGCCAGGCTGAGAACTGTATTAAAAAACTACTCTGGCAAAATCAAAGCCTTGTTGAGGTAGGAGCCTGCTTGCGGGCGATGTGGCCGATGATCGCCGACAAGCCGGCTCCTGCGATCTGATAGGTTGGTTTTTGTACGGGCTCTCAAGCGCGATGATATTCAGCCCCGGCAATTGGCAAGGAAGACAGTTGCTTGGTGGCCTTTGCCAACACGCGGGGTGGCCGCGCATCCTGTTCGTCCTGCTCCTCACGGTGTTTTCGCTCATGTCATCGCTTCCGACCATCGCCGCCGCGCGCGAATCGCCCGCCGCTACTGTCCCTACCGTCCGCAAGAGCATCCTGCTCGACGACTTCGAAAATATCGGCGGCTGGAGCGCTCTGGCCTCGCCCACCGCCCGCCTGGAAATCGCCCAGGATGCCGGTCGCACCGGGCGGGCGCTGCGGCTGGATTTCGAGTTTCAGGACGGGACCGGCTGGGTCATCGCCCGCAAGGCGTTTCCCATGCGCCTGCCCGACAATTTCGCCTTCCACTTTTTTTTGCGCGGTGATTCTTCGTCCGGCGATGCCGAATTCAAGCTGGCGGATTCGCGCGAGAACGTCTGGTGGTTCAAGAAGCGCGAATACGCGATTCCCCCGGAATGGCAGCCGATCACGGTCAAGCGGCGGCAGATCAGTCTGGCCTGGGGACCCGGCGGCCCATTGGACGAGGTGGCAGTGGTCGAATTCGCCTTCGCTCTGGGCAAACCGGGGAAGGGTTCGGTATGGATTGACGATCTGAGCTTCGAGCAGCGCGAGCCGGCCCACGCCTATACCCTGAACCCGACCATTCGCGCCTCCACCGCCGTTGAGGGCCAGCCGCCGGACGCCGTGCTCGACCCCGATCCCGCCACGCGCTGGCATAGCGGCGCATTGGCCGAGGAGCAATGGTTGCTGCTGGATTTTCTCACCCAGCGCGAGTATGGCGGCCTGGTAGTTGACTGGGACCCAGATGATTACGCAACGGATTACGAGGTCCAGATCTCCGATGACGGTGAAACCTGGCAGACCGTCTACCGGGTACGCGACGGTGACGGCCGGCGCGATTACCTTTACCTGGTGGACGCCGAATCCCGCTACCTGCGGTTGAACCTGCAACGCAGCAGCCGGGGTCGCGGCTACGGCATCGGCCGCATTCTGGTCCAGTCCTACGAATTTTCCAGCTCGCCCAACCAGTTTTTCCAGGCCATCGCCGGCGATGCGCCACGCGGCTTTTATCCCCACTACTTTCAGGGCGAGCAGTGCTATTGGACCGTGGTGGGGGTCCCTGGCGACAGCAAGGAAGGGTTGCTGAATGATGATGGCGCGCTGGAAGTGGACAAGGGCGGGTTCATCATCGAGCCGTTCCTGTTCGCCGATGGCCGGCTGATCACCTGGGCCGACGTGGATACCCGCCAGGACCTGGCCCAGGGTTATCTGCCGATTCCGACCGTGCGCTGGGAGCACGAATCCTACTGGCTGTCGGTCACCGCTTTCGCCGCTGGCCCGCCGGGCGCGTCGGCGCTGTACGCCCGCTATCGGGTAGAGAATCTGAGCCCCGATCCGCGCCACGTCACCCTGTATCTGGCGCTGCGGCCATTCCAGGCCGTTCCTCCCTGGCAGTCGGTGAATATGACGGGCGGCGTTACCCCGATCCGCGAGCTGGACTACGCCGACCGGACGATTCGGGTGAACCAGGGCGCCAAGACGATCGCGGTGCTGACTGCGCCTGACCGGTTTCGCGCCGCTACCTTCGACCAGGGAGCGCTCACCGATTATCTGGCGGCGGGCAAGCTGCCCGAACGCAGCCAGGTCAACGACGATTTCGGTTATGCCTCGGGCGCGCTGGAGTACGGCTGGGATCTGAAGCCCGGCGAAAAGCGCGAAGTGGTGTTGCGCATCCCGTTTTACGCTGCCGATCCACTCCCCTCGCCCGCAAGCGGGAGAGGGGTCGGGGGTGCGGGCGCTCCCCCCGCCGCCGAGACCTCCGCTGAGGTGGATCGCCTCCTGGAACAGACCACCCGCGACTGGGCGGCGCGGCTGGACCGGGTGGGTTTGGAACTGCCCCCCGTCGCGCAACGGCTGGCCTGGAGCATCAAGAGCAATCTGGCCTACATCCTGATCAATCGCGACGGCCCCGCCATTCAGCCCGGTTCGCGCAACTACGCCCGCTCCTGGATTCGCGACGGCGCGTTGACTTCCGCCGCTCTGCTGGGTATGGGCTACACCGAGGAGGTACGGGAGTTTCTGCGATGGTATGCCGGCTATCAGACGGCGGACGGCGCGATTCCCTGCTGCGTGGATGGGCGCGGAGCCGATCCCGTGCCCGAACACGACAGCCACGGCGAATTCATCTACGCGGTGATGGAGTACTACCGCTATACCCGCGACGTCGGTTTCCTGCGGCAAATGTGGCCCGCGGTGGTCCGGGCGGTCGGCTACATGGATTCGCTGCGCCAGCAGCGGCTGACCGATAAGTATCGAAACCATCACGATTGGGTGGCCTATGGCGGGCTGGTGCCGGAGTCCATCAGTCACGAGGGCTATGCCAGCAACCCGAGCCATTCCTACTGGGACAATTTCTTCATCCTGCGCGGGTTCAAGGACGCGGCGGCCATGGCGGCGATTCTGGATGAGGACGCCGATGCGGTGCGGTTCGCGGCGCTGCGCGACGCCTTCAGCAAGGATTTGTACGCTTCGATCCAGGAAACCCTCAAGCTGCACAGGATTGACTACATTCCCGGTGCGGTCGAACTGGGTGATTTCGACCCGACCTCGACCACCATCGCCGTGGACCCGGGCGGCGAACTGGGGCGCTTGCCACAACCGGCGCTGGATCGCACCTTCGAGCGCTACGACGACTTTTTCCGCCAGCGCCGCGCCGAAGCGACGTGGAGCAACTATACCCCGTATGAATGGCGGGTAGTGGGCACGATGGTCCGGCTGGGCTGGCGCGACCGGGCGCTGGAACTGATGGCGTTTCTGATGGAAGGCCAACGGCCGGCGGACTGGAACCACTGGGCGGAGGTGGTCTGGCGCGATCCCAAGACGCCGCGCTTCATCGGCGACATGCCGCATACCTGGGTCGGTTCCGATTTTATCCGGGCCGCGCGGAGCCTGTTTGTGTACGAGCGCGAGGCCGATCAGGCGCTGGTGATCGGGGCCGGCATTCCCGCGGCATGGATGGAAAGCCCGGAGGGGGTGACGGTGCGGCGGATGCCAACCTGGCACGGCACCCTGAACTACCGGATGGCGATGGCTGGCCCGGATGCGCTGCGGGTACGGTTGACTGGCGACGTGACCGTACCGCCGGGGCGGATCATCCTGCATTCGCCGCTGGACCGGCCGGTGCGCACCGCCACGGTCAACGGCCGGGCAGCGACGTTCACCGCCAACACCGTCACGGTGGATCAATTCCCGGCCGAGGTGGAATTTCAGTATGCCGCCGCGCCGTAAGCGGGTGTGACTGCCACTGACGGGGAGAATTCGCTGTGTCCACCGACTTCCACACGCTGAGCAATGGCCGTTACGTCACCTTCCTGAGCGCCGCCGGGACGGGCTATTCGACCTGGAACGGGTTGGCGCTGACCCGCTGGAACGCCGATCCGGTCGAGGACAACGACGGATTTTTTCTGTATCTGCGCGACTCGGATAGCGGTGAGTTCTGGTCGCTCGGCCAGCAGCCGGTGTTTATGCCCATGGCTCGGTATGCCTGCCGGTTCGGCCAAGGTATCGCCGAACTGCGCTGCGAGTACGGGGGCGTCGAAGCCGAAATGACGGTCATCGTTCCCGACGATGCCGATGTGGAATGGCGGCGGGTGATTTTGCGCAATGCCAGCGACCGTCCCCGGCGAATCGAACTGACCAGCTACGCCGAGGTGGTGTTGAACGTGCGGGCCGCCGACGCTGCTCATCCGGCCTTTTCCAAGCTGTTCGTGCAAACCGAGTTTGATCCGGGGTCCGAGGTGCTGTTGGCCCGACGGCGACCGCGCGCTATGGGGGAGCCGGTCTGCTGGCTGGTTCATGCCCTGAGCGGCGATGGAACCGGGCGGCTGGAGCATGAAACCGACCGTGTTCGGTTCATCGGTCGGGGTTATTCGCTGGCTGCGCCGAAGGTATTAGTGGAAACCGGGCCGCTGTCCGGCACGGTCGGCAATGTGCTGGACCCCATCGTCAGTTTACGGCGAACGGTGGAATTGTCAGCAGGCGGCTCGGTGCAAGTGACATTTCTGCTGGGTACGGCTCTGGAGCGGGAAGCAGCGCTGGCGCTGGCGACGGCTGTTCATCCAATCCACCCCTCCTTATCCAAGGAGGAGAACAGCGGGAAGAGCCGAGCAGTTGGTTTTCAACGATGAACCGCTCCAATTCTGGAACGGCTACGGCGGGTTCAGCACCGATGGCACCGAGTATGTGATCCGGCTCCAACCCGACGCCTGCGGACGACTGAAACAGCCACCGCTGCCCTGGGTCAACGTCGTCGCCAATCTCCGGTTCGGCTTTCTGGCCAGCGAAACCGGCGCCGGCTACACCTGGAGCCGGAACAGCCGCGAGAACCGCCTGACTCCCTGGTACAACGATCCAGTGCTCGACCCGCACGGCGAGGCGCTATACCTGCGCGACGAGGACGACGGCACGTTCTGGTCGCCGCTGCCGGGTCCGGTTCCGCAGCCGGCGCCCTACGAAGTCCGCCACGGGTTCGGCTACAGCCGCTACCGTCATCTCAGTTGGGGATTGGAACAGGAGGTCTGGCTATTCGCGCCACGCGAAGACCCGGTCAAGATCGCCCAAATCCAGTTGCGCAACGTCAGCGGCCAGCCGCGCCGGCTGTCGTTGTTCGGCTACGCCCGGCTGGTGTTGGGGGTGCTGCCGGAGGATCATGCGGCGGATTTGGTCATCGAGCAGGATACGGCGACTGGCGCGCTGCTGGCCGAGAACCACAACCGCGAATTCGCGGGCCATTTCGCTTTCGCCGCCATCGTCACGTCCGATCATGCGCCGGTTCACGTCAGCGGTGACCGAGCGCGCTTCATCGGTCATCACGGCAGTCCGGCTCGCCCGGCGGCGCTCGAACGGGACGAGGTTCTGAACGGGCCACTGGGCGCGGGGCTCGATCCTTGCTTCGCGTTGCAAGTCACGCTGACGCTGGAGCCAGGTGCGACAGTGGAATGCGCCGTCCTGCTGGGTGAAGGCGAAAATCGCGATGAGGTCCGCCGGCTGATCGGCCGCTACCGTCAGGAGGGTGCGATTGCGGCGGTACTGGCCGAGGTTCGGGAATTCTGGTGCGACCGGCTGTCCGCCGTACGCATTCAGACGCCCAGTCCGGCGCTCGACCTGATGGTCAACGGCTGGTTGGCCTATCAAACCCTGAGTTGCCGGCTGTGGGGTCGCTCGGCGTTCTACTAGTCGGGCGGGGCGTTCGGGTTCCGCGATCAGTTGCAGGACGCCGCCGCGCTGGTTTACCACGACCCGGCGCTGACCCGCCGGCAACTGCTGCTGCACGCCGCCCACCAGTTCCAGGAAGGCGACGTGCTGCACTGGTGGCATCCCCCCACGAGTTGCGGCATCCGCACCCGCTTCAGCGACGATTTGCTGTGGCTGCCATATCTGGCGACCTTTTACTCCCGCACCACCGGCGACTGGACCGTGTTTGGTGAGCCGGTGCGCTTCCTCAAGGCGCGGGAGCTGGAACCGGGCGAGGACGAGACATTCCTGACCCCGGAACCATCCGGCGAAGTCGCCAGCCTGTACGAGCACTGTTGCCGGGCGCTGGACCGTTCGCTAACCCAAGGCGCGCACGGCCTGCCGCTGATGGGCACCGGCGACTGGAACGACGGCATGAACCGGGTCGGAAGGGAAGGGCGGGGCGAGAGCGTGTGGATGGGGTTTTTTCTGTACGCCATTCTCGGCGATTTCATCCCGGTGTGTGGCCAGCACGGCGATTACAACCGGGCGCGGCGCTATGCCGCGTTCCGCCGCCATCTGGCCGAGGCGCTCAACGAACACGCCTGGGATGGCGAGTGGTATCGCCGGGCCTGGTACGACGACGGCGCGGCGCTGGGTTCCGCCGCCAGCGACGAATGCCGGATTGACGCGCTGGCGCAGGCCTGGGCGGTGATTTCCAAAGCGGCGCCGTGGGCCAGGGCCGAAACGGCGCTGGATGCGGTCGAACGCCATCTGATTTCGGAAGCAGACGGTCTGATCCGGCTGCTGACGCCGCCGTTCGAGGATACGCCCCACGATCCCGGTTACATCAAGGGCTATGTCGCTGGAGTGCGGGAAAACGGCGGCCAATACACCCACGCGGCGCTGTGGGTGGTGCGGGCGCTGGCGGAACTCGGCCGGCGCGATCGGGCCGCGAAGTTGCTGGACATGCTGAAGCCCATCCACCATGCCCTTACCCCGGAAGCGGTCGCCGTCTATCAACTCGAACCCTTCGTGGTTGCCGCCGATGTCTACGGTGCAGTGCCGCACGTCGGGCGCGGTGGCTGGAGCTGGTACACCGGCGCGGCGGGCTGGATGCTGCGGGTGGCGCTGGAATCCATCCTCGGTCTGGAAGAGGTCGAGGGGCATACCCTGCGGCTGCGGCCCTGCATCCCGGACCAGTGGCCGGGGTTTCATCTGCATTACCGGTTGCCGAATGGCGACGCGGTCTATGACATCGAAATCCGCAATCCTGACGGCCATGCTGAACAGGTGGTGGCGGTGGAAACGGATGGGGTTAATGGCGCAGTCGAGGAGGGCGCCGCCTGCATTCCCCTGTTCCGGGACGGGAAGGCGCATCGAGTGATCGTGACCCTGGCGGGAGCAGGAGAAGTGCAGAACCCGGCCTCCATGCCGGGATGAGAAGTTATACCAACTCCTGGTAGATTTTAGCTTTTACCTGGCAGGCTGGGATGAAGCCGTAGGATGCGGTGAACGAAGTGAACCGCATCGGTCGCGATAGATGCGGTTCGTACCTCACCGCATCCTACGACGTTACACGTTCCAACAAGACCTGTCGGGAAACGGTATTGAAGATCACAGGCGTTGCTCAGGCCCACCGCCACAACGAAGCCGCCATGGCGATGCCGCCGCCGCTGGCGCAGAACAGCGCCAGCGATCCTGGTTTGGGGCCTTTGCCCTGGGCGATGGCGTCATCCAGGGCCATCGGAATGCAGGCCGAACCGGTATAGCCCCACTTGTCCATGATCCAATGGGTTTTTTCGAGCGGCTGGCCCAGCGCCGCCATGGTCGCTTCGATGCCGCGCAGGTTGACCTGGGTAAAGTAGTAACGGTCCACGTCATCCGGCCCCAACCGGGTTCCGGTCGCCGCGCTCGCCCTGGCCAGCAGGCGCTCGATCAGCGGTGGCCACCGCTCGGTGTTGAAGGTCGCCGGGAACTTGCGCACGAACTGGACGCAAGGCGGACCGTATTGGGCGACGTTGGCGGCAGTAGCGGGTCGGGACGTCCCGCCGGTGTAGATGCCCAGCGCGTCGTGATACTCACCGTTGGCGGCGGTGACGGTCGCCAGCCAGCCCGGTTTGGAACCCGCGCCGACCACTGCCGCCCCCGCACCGTCGGCGAACAGGGTGACGGTTTTCTTGTCCGTCCAGTCCAGGAACCGGCTCATCCCATAGGCGCCGATCACCAGCACGAACCGTTCCTCGGGTTCGGTGAGGATGATTTTGGCCGCCACGTCCAGGGCGGTGACCCAGCCGGCGCAGGCCGTGTTCAGGTCGAATACGCCGGCCTGGCTGGCGCCCAGCTTGGCCTGGACGACTGCCGCCGTGGCCGGACTGAGATAATCCGGCGTGTCAGTGGCAACGATGATGCGGTCGAGGGCATCCGGCTCCAGCCCGGCCCGTTCCAGGGCGATGCGCCCGGCGGCAACCGCCAGGTCGGAGGTCACCTGATCGTCGCTCATGAGATGGCGCTCGCGGATGCCAACGTTTTCCACCAGCCAGTCGCCGACTGACTCGCCCAATAACCGGTCAAAATAGGCATTGGTCAATACGCGTTCCGGGACGTAACTCCCGGTGCTGAGAATCTGGGCATGGCGCATGGTGGCCTCTATGGGGCTGGGGGCAGGGGCGGAGCGGCGTCTATCGGGCATTGTTGCCGGGCCACCGGGGTCGTCTGATCAGTTGATACGATGAATGCGATCTATGCGGATATCACGGTGAGCATATCCGAGTTGAAGAAAAACCCTGACCACGTGCTGCGCGAGGCCGGCAACCGTACCGTGGCGGTGCTCAGTCACAACAAACCGGCCTTCTACAGGATTCGGCCGGAGTTGTTCGAGGCCCTGCTGGATTCGGGTGCCGACCAGGATCTGGCCAAATGGGTCGCCAGTCGTCTGGCCCTGAAAAACGAAGCGGTCGAGGTGGATATTGACCGCGTCTGAGACCCCGGATAGCCCGCCAGCCCAGTACCCATGCCGACTGATGCGCTGGCCGTGCTGGTTCTTGCGGTGGATCATCGCGAGGACTCCACGCGGGAACGGTTGCGTCGAATGCTATCCGCGTCCTGACCAGACCCTCAATCCTTGAATTGCGGCTGCCGCTTTTGCATCGCCGCCGTGATCGCTTCGCGGGTGTCGTCCGACAGTAGCATGGCGGCGTTCCAGGTGGCGACGTAATCCAGCCCGCTCGCCACGCCGTGCTCACGGCCATGATTCAACACCTGCTTGATGCCGCGCACCGTCAGCGGCGACTTGGCGGCGATGCTGGCGGCGATAGCCTGGACGCCGTCCCGCAACTGCCCGGCGTCGGCGAACACCCGACTCACCAGCCCCATCGCCTGCGCCTCGGCGGCGTCGAACGGGCGGGCAGTAAAGGCCAGTTCCCGCAACCGGCCCTCGCCGATCAGATACGGCAGGCGGTGCAGGCTGCCGACATCGGCGACGATGGCCAAATCCGCTTCCTTTAACGAGAACGCCGCGTCGGCAGTGGCATAGCGCAGGTCGCAGGCGGTGATCAGGTCCAGCCCGCCGCCGATGCACAGCCCATGGATCGCGGCCAGTACCGGTTTGCGGCAGGTTTCCAGCGCGGTGAACGCCGCCTGCAACTCCAGAATGGTCCGCCGCAGCCGCTCCTCCCGGCGGCCCGGCCCCAGTTCTTCCACCGCGCCCAGCACCTGACCCATCAGTTCGAAATCAATGCCCGAGCAGAAATGTCGGCCGGCGCCGCTCAGGATCGC
>JAGTSD010000298.1 GCA_018262135.1 Pseudomonadota bacterium
AACAAGAGCTTTCCTGATTTTCCGTGTCTTCCGTGTGTTCCGTGGACCAGAGGTTTAGCGCGCCAGCAACCATGCTGCGATCGCCGGCGGCACCTCGCGCTGGGCCCGCCCGCTGACGTAAATGCCGATGTGCCCGCCCTTGAAGGACAGTTCCGAGTAGTCCCGGCTGCCGCAACATCCGGCCAGTGCCTTCGATGCTGCCGGCGGCACCAGATGATCCTGGCTGGCATAGACGTTCAGCACCGGCATGGTGACGTTGCGTAAGTCCACCCGTTGTCCGCCAATCACTACTTCGCCCTTGACCAGCTTGTTCTGCTGGAAGAAATCCTTGGCGAACTGGCGGAACGCCTCGCCAGCCTGATCCGGGCTGTCGAAAATCCATTTCTCCATCCGCAGGAAGTTTTGCAGCGCCTGGACATCGTCGAGGATATCCACCAGATCCACGTACTTCTGCCCAGCCAACCGGAACGGGCTGAGCGACAGAAAGGTAAAGTTCAGCAGTTGGCCCGGCAGGTTGCCCAGGGTATCCACCAGCAAATCCACGTCTACGTGCCGGATCAGATGGGTCAGCACGTTGTCGGGGGTGTGGAAATCCACGGGGGTCACCATGGTCACCAGGTTGCGGACCTTACCGGGATGCAGCGCCGTGAAGCACAGGCTGAGCGCGCCTCCCTGACACACGCCCAACAGGTTGATCGAATCCTGTTGATGCCGCTCGCGCAGGTGATCCACGCAGTGAGCGATATAGCGCAGGACGTAGTCCGCCAGGCTCAGATGGCGGTCGCCGGCGTCGGGATAGCCCCAGTCGATCAGGTAGACGTCCAACCCCGCATCCAGCAGGCCCCGGATCAGCGAGCGGTCTTCCTGCAAGTCCATCATGTAGGGCCGGTTGACCAGCGCATAGACGATCAGCAGCGGGACGGGGTTCGGCTCCGCCACGCGGGGTTGATAGCGGTACAGGACCAGCTTATCTTCCTGGTAGACCGGATCGCAGGGCAATACCCCGGTTTTGATGGGGCCGAGACCGTGCAGGGTGCGGGCGCCTTCAGCCAGGCGGGCCTGAAAATTGCGCAGTTCCTCGGTAATCTGGGCGGGCGTTGGACCGATCATGTGGGGGCATCTCCACGGGTATAGCAGCCCAGCAGGGCATTGAGCAGGCAGCCGTTCAGCGCGCCATACTCAGGGCTGCGCAACATCCGGCCATACGTCTCTTCATTGCACTCCACCCACAGGTTATACAACTCGCGCAGGCTCTCCACCGTCGCCCCGGCCGTCGCGCGCTCGCCCAGCCGCTGTTCCATCAGGTCCAGGGCGTCCCGGGCCGCCTGGCGTAGCAGGTCGAGGTATTGCCCCTGGACTTTTTGATACGCCTGCCAGGCTGCGGGATTAGCCCCAGCCAGCGGAGCCAGGGTCGCGGGCACACCCAGCGATGCGGCAGTCTGTTGCCAGGTGTCCAGGCTCACAGTCCACAGTCGGGCCAGATCGGCATGACTGCCCGGATCGTCGGCTGCCTGAGCCAATGCCGCCTTGAGCTGATCGAAATGCTGGCGCAGGGCTTCACCCCAGTCGCCGTCCTGACCCAGGGTTTCGTGCAAGCGATCGCTGAGCGGCTGAAGTTGTTCGCCAAACGCCAGATAGGTGCGCGCCTGTTTGAGCAGCAGTTCGATATCGAAACCGCTGGAATCGGGGGGGGCGGTTTGCTCGGCCATGGTCGGACAGGTAGGATGGATGGATGGATGGATGGATGGAGAAATTTTAGTATAGCCGGATCAATCGCCAAGGTTGAGACGATGTGGCCAAACCAGCGCTTCACGGCGAATCCCGTTTCGGAACCGGCAAATCCCGGGCGATGGCCTCGGCCCGGATCTGCTTGAGCCGGGCGCGCAACTGGGCTTCCTGATTGGGCGAAAGGCCCGGATTCCGGAGACCCACCTCGAGCTGTTCGATGGCGGGCAGCAGTTCGCCATTCAGATAATGGTACTCGGCCATGGTGGCATGGGTCGCCGCCAAGTCGCCGGAACGCTGCGCCGCCTGGGCGTAGCTCGCGTATAGCGCCGGATCGTTGGGCCGGCGGCGCAAATGCGGTTGCATCAACCGCATCGCCAGCTTCGAATCGCCTTGAGTGGCCAGCGCGCGGCCATAGTGCATCGCCAGGGTAAAATCATCGGGATAGAGTTGCCGCGCCTCCTCGAACAGCCGCCAGCCCTGCGCCCGCTCCCCCCCGGTCAGCGCCAACTCCGCCGCTTCGATCCGAAAGGCCAGCCGGTCAGGATCGCTTTTGAGCAGGCGATTGACCTGCTGCTGGGCGTCGTGGTAACGGCCGGCCTGGCGCAGCGCCAGCGCATAGGCATAACGCTCGGCGGTTTCGCTGGCGTAGCCGCCCCTGGCGAGCGTGGTTTCCAGATCGCGGATCAGGGAGTTGTTATCGTCGGTCGCCAGCACCCGCACCCGCGCCTTGGCCAAGTGATAGGCTTTGCGGTCGCGTGGTGCGGTTCGCCGCACCGGTGGAATTTCGACCCGGTCCTGGGTATCGGCGGCGCGGCTTTCGGGCCGGGGGTGGGTCAACAGCATTTCCGGAATCCGATTGCGCGCCTCGCCGCCGGCCATGCGCTCCAGCTTGGCGAAAAAGTCAGTCATCCCCTTGGGATCGAACCCGGCCCTGGCCAACAACTGCATGCCGATCCGGTCGGCCTCCTGTTCGTTGGCGCGGGTAAAGCTGATCTGATGCTGGGCGCCGGCGGCCATGGCGCCGACCATCGCCGCCTGGCCCGCCTGCTTGCTGGCCGCCGCCAGCGCCGCACCAGCGACCATGGCCGCCGCCATCGGGATGGTCATCCGCTTCATGTCGGCGATGGCGCGGACGATGTGATGCTGCGAAACGTGGGCGATTTCGTGGGCGATCACGCCGGCCAGTTCGTCCTCCCGCTGGGTGGCCAGCAGCAGGCCGGCGTTGATGCCGATGAAGTTGTGCGGCAGGGCGAAGGCGTTGATGCCGGAATCGCGCACCATGAAGAAGGTGAACGGCACGCCGTTCTGGTCAGCATAGGTCGCAATGCTCTGACCGATGGAGTTGAGGTACTCGTTCAACTGAACGTCGTCCATCACCGCGCCGCGCTCGCGCAACTGCCGCATGATGTCCAGCCCCATCTGTTGCTCCTCATCCGGACCAAAGTAGGCTTGGGAAGGATCGCCGATATCCGGCAGGCGGATGGATTGAGCGGTGGACGGAGCGATGGGGGCCAGAGCGAGAGTCAAGCTCAGAGATAGCGACAACAAGCGTGGGAACATGGGTTTCTCGACCGACAAGAGATTGCTGATAAGACTCAGGAATATAGGGCGCGTTCCACCAGGATGACAGGGATTTTCGATTCAGACGATTTCCGACAAAGTCCTGCAAGCCTTCATCCGTCGGCGCTC
>JAGTSD010000299.1 GCA_018262135.1 Pseudomonadota bacterium
GGTCCGCGCCGACCTGATCTTCGATCTGATCAAGCAGGAGAAGGTCAACTACTTCTGCGGGGCGCCGATTGTCCTGAACCTGCTCAAGAACTCCCCGGACGAGATGAAGGCCGGCATCAACCATCCGGTCAAGGTGATGACGGCGGGCGCGGCGCCGCCAGCGGCGGTGATCGAGGGCATGGAGCGGATGAACTTCGATGTCACTCACACCTACGGCCTGACCGAGACCTACGGCCCGTCGGTGGTGTGTGCCTGGCACGACCACTGGAACGAGTTGAGCCTGCCGGAGCGGGCGGCGCTCAAGTCCCGGCAGGGCGTACGCTATCCGATGCTGGAAGGGCTGATGGTGGCCAACGCCCAGACCTTGGAGCCGGTGCCGCAGGATGGCGAGACCATCGGCGAAATCTTCATGCGCGGCAACGTGGTGATGAAGGGCTATCTGAAGAATCCCGGCGCCACCGAGGAGGCGTTCCAGGGCGGCTGGTTCCACAGCGGCGATCTGGCAGTCTGGCACGAGGACGGCTACATCGACATCAAGGACCGCTCCAAGGACATTATCATTTCCGGCGGCGAGAACATCTCCACCATCGAGGTCGAGGACGTGCTGTACCGGCATCCGGCGATCATGGAAGTAGCGGTGGTGGCGCGGCCCGATGAGAAGTGGGGCGAAACGCCCTGCGCCTTCGTAACTGTCAAGCCGGGCATGGAACACGTCACGGAAGAGGAGATCATCGAGTTTTGCCGTAACCAGTTAGCGCGGTTCAAGGTGCCAAAGAATGTGGTATTCGGCCCGTTGCCCAAGACTTCGACCGGCAAGATGCAGAAATTCATCCTGCGCGAGCGGGCCAAGCATCTTTAAGCGATTTCCAGAAATGAAATGACCCAGCCTGGCTCCCACGCTCCAGCGTGGGAGTTCCAGCCGTCGCGACGCTCCTCGGTCGCAGGCCGCTGGAGTAGCCCAAGCGGCATTCCCACGCTGGAGCGCGAGAACGGGATGTAAAGACGCAAAACCCCGCTGGCGCGGGGTAGTGATCGCGATATTCAGCGATCATTGCGGTGGGCTGTAATGACCCCGGCATTGCGCAATGGTAATTCCGTCATCAGCGACCCGATAAACCAGCCGGTTGCCCTCATCGATCCGGCGCGACCAGTAGCCGGACAACTGATGCCTCAGCATCTCTGGCTTACCGATGCCGGTAAACGGCGAGCGCTGGATGTCTCTGATCAGTGGGTTGATCCGCTTGAGCATCGCCTTGTCGGTTTGCCAACTGACATAATCGGCCCAAGCGCCAGCCTCCCAGCTAATCTTCATCAGGCAGCAACTCATGCTCGACGAGGTTGCGCCCCTGGCGGATGTTTTCGATCCGCTGGAGCAGGAGGCTGCCGTTCGGTTCGCGCAGCAGGAACGCGGTTTCCTGTTCAGCTTCGGTCACGCGCATCAGCGCTTCATACTCGGCGATGGACAGGATCACCGATACCCGCTCTCCGTCCGGATTGACGATATAGTGCACGCTCATAAACCCTCCTGAAGCAGCGCCCACAACCTTATTTCCTTAGATACCCCAATCTTCTTGGGAACTCAACCTCTAACCGGACCCGCAGCATATCCATGTCTCCCGCCACCCCGTTCACCGCTCAACTGGCCGTCTTCGCTGCCGAGTTGACCGCCAAGTTCGCCGCGCCCCTGCATTTCAACCCCGAAGATCAGTTGAAAGCGCCAATGCTGGCCCTGTTGAGCGGGGCGGCGGTGGCGCTGGGGTTGACGGTCGAGGTGCTGACCGAGGTGCAGGATCGGGAGCGCGCCGGGCGACCGGACATCGGCGTCGTCGCCCAGTCGCTCCTGGCTGGGTACGTGGAATTGAAAGCGCCGGGCAAGGGCGCGGACCCGGCCCGGTTCAAGGCGCAGGATCGGGCGCAGTGGGAGAAGTTCCGCGACCTGCCGAACCTGCTCTACACCGACGGCAATCAGTGGGCGTTGTATCGGGGCGGCGAACGGGTCGGGCGGCTGGTCCGGCTGGCCGGCGACGTGACCATGGACGGCGCGGCGGCGGTCGAGGAGCACGACGCGGCGGCGGTGTTTGACCTGCTGCGGGATTTCCTGTTCTGGCAACCGACCGCCCCGGCGATGCCGCGCGCTCTGGCGGAAACGCTGGCCCCACTCTGCCGGCTGTTGCGGGCTGAAGTGCTGGCGGCGGTGCAAAATCCTGAATCCAGTCTGGCGGCGCTGGCGGTGGACTGGCGGCATTATCTGTTTCCCGACGCCGACGACGCCCAGTTCGCCGACGCTTACGCGCAAACCCTGACTTATGCGCTGTTGCTGGCCCGCTGGTCGGGCGCGGCAGCCTTGTCTACGACGCAGGCGACCCAGACCTTGCGCCCGCAGCATGGCCTGTTGGCCGAGGCGCTGAAAATCCTGGCCGACGAGCAGGCGCGGGCGGAAATCGCCACGCCGGTCCAGGTGCTGGAACGGGTGATCGGGGCGGTGGACCCGGCGGCGCTGGCGCGGCAATGGACAGGCGGCGATCCGTGGCTGTATTTCTACGAGGATTTTCTGGCGGTCTACGACCCGAAGATGCGCAAGGATCGCGGCGTCTACTACACGCCGGTTCCGGTCGTGCGGGCGCAAGTGGCGCTGATCGCCGAATTGCTGGAAACCCGCTTCGACGCGGAGTTTTCCTTTGTTGATCCGAAAGTGGTCACGCTCGATCCCGCCGCCGGCACCGGCACTTATATCCTCGCCGCGCTGGATCATGGCTTGGCGCGGGTGGCGGCGACCCAGGGGCCGGGAATGCGGGCGCAGGCGGCGACGGTCGGGGCGCGCAATCTCCATGCGTTCGAGATTCTGGTGGGGCCTTACGCGGTGGCGCATTTGCGGCTGAGCCAGCGGGTGTTGGCGGAAGGCGGAACCTTGCCGATGGACGGCGCGCACGTTTATCTGACCGACACCTTGGAGCCGCCCAACGCCGCGCCGCCGGGGCATCTGCCGCTGGTCTACAAGGCGCTGGGCGAGGAACACCGGCGGGCGCAGAAGGTGAAGGCTGACACGGCGGTGCTGGTGTGTCTGGGTAATCCGCCCTATGACCGGCAGGTGCTGGACGCCGGGGATGTGGGGCAAACCCGTAAGGGCGGCTGGATTCGCTACGGCGACGCGCATCGGGATGGAGCGGGGATTCTGCGGGACTTCATCGCGCCACTGAACGCGCTCGGCCTGGGACTGCACGCCAAGAATCTCTACAACGATTACGTCTACTTCTGGCGCTGGGCGCTGTGGAAGGTGTTCGAGAGTCAGGGCGGGCCGGGCATCGTTGGCTTCATCACCGCCTCGTCGTATCTGGCCGGGCCGGGCTTTGCCGGAATGCGCCAGTTGCTGCGCCGGACGTTCGATGACCTGTGGGTGATTGACCTGGAAGG
>JAGTSD010000300.1 GCA_018262135.1 Pseudomonadota bacterium
TTATATTCAATAGGTTGTATTGGTGATGTGCGGAATGTTGGTTAAAAGCTCAACTTACTGCGGTGTCAAGTATAGCTTCCGGATTAGCCTGGGATTTCGGGCCGTGGCGTACCGCTATGAGGGGGGCTGGCTCCGCTTGCTGTCCCTGCATCCCGATCATGGTTCGGCGTATCGGTCGTCCAGCCCAAGAATCTGAAAGTCGCCGACGTGCAGCTCCAGGACGGCGCGGCCAAGTCAGTGCGGGTGATCGACCAGGGCGAGCAGGAGCGGTGAGTTTACAACAAGCGTGAATCAGGGGCGGCAAAAGGCAAGACCTGGCCCCTTTTTATTCATCTTTCAGGGATGGCGATCTCGCCTGATTTGACCCAAGTGAGAAGCGTCTCAATCGGATGCGGAGTGACGGAATAGCGTTGTGTGGACATGGTTAGGCTCTTAGTGATTCCCCAACCCCCCTCGGTTCATCCAGCCCCCGTTCCGCCAGCGCCGCCGCCCGGAACAGCGCCCGGCCCTTGTTCATGGTTTCCTCCCATTCCTTCTCCGGCACGGAATCGGCGACGATGCCGGCCCCGGCCTGAACGTGCAGCAGGCCATCCTTGAACACGGCGGTGCGGATGGCGATGGCGGTGTCCATGTTGCCGGACCAGGATAGATAGCCGACCGCGCCAGCGTAAACGCCGCGCTTGACCGGCTCCAGTTCATCAATGATCTCCATGGCGCGAATCTTGGGCGCGCCGCTGACCGTGCCCGCCGGGAAGGTGGCGCGCAGAGCGTCCAGCGCGCTCAATTCAGGCCGCAGCCGCCCGGTGACATTGGAAACGATGTGCATGACATGGGAATAACGCTCGATCGCCATTTTCTCGGTCAGATGGACGCTGCCGATGGCGCTGACCCGGCCCACGTCGTTGCGGCCCAGGTCAATCAGCATCAGATGCTCGGCCAGTTCCTTCGGATCGGCCAGCAATTCTGCCTCCAGCGCCTGATCCTGCTCCTCGGTGGCGCCGCGCCAGCGGGTGCCGGCGATGGGACGCACCGTCAACAGGCCATCTTCCAGCCGCGCCAGAATTTCCGGCGAGGACCCGACGATATGGAAATCGCCCAAATTGAGAAAATACATGTAGGGCGAAGGATTCAGCCCGCGCAGCGCCCGGTACAGGTCCAGCGGTGCGGCCTGGAACGGCGCGGTCAGCCGCTGCGACAGCACCACCTGCATGCAGTCGCCGGCCAGGATGTACTCCTTGATTCGCCGCACCGCATTCTTGAAGCCGTCCTGGGTGAAGCCGGAAACGAATTCGATCTCGTGCGCGGCGGGATGGAGGCGGTACGGCGCATAAAGCGAGCGCGGGCTGCGCAGCAGTTCGCTCCAGTCGTCCAGCCGTTGCTGGGCGCGGGAGTAGGCGCGCTCCACCGCCGGGTCCACCAGGGTGATCAGATACAGCCGCCCGGCCAGGTTATCGAACACCACCATGTCCTCGGACACCAGCAGCAGGATGTCCGGGTTGTTCACCGGGTCGGGATTGGGACAGCGCGCCAGCCTGGATTCGACGTAGCGGATGGTGTCGTAACTGAAATAGCCGACCAGCCCGCCGATGAAGCGCGGCAGACCCTCGCCAGTGGCCGGCACCCGATAGCGGGCCTGGAACTCCTGAATCCAGGTCAGCGGATCAGGGCAGTCCAGCGCCTCGACGATTTCGCCAGCATGTTCCACGGTCACGCGCTGGCCACGCACCCGGATGATCTTGCGGCAGGGCAGGCCGATGATGGAGTAGCGGCCCCACTTCTCGCCGCCCTGCACCGATTCCAGCAGATAGCTGTACGGTGCGTCGGCCAGCTTGAGGTAGGTGCTGAGGGGGGTATCGAGATCGGCCAGCACTTCGCGGGCGACGGGAATGCGGTTGAAGCCTTGTTCGACCAGGCGCTGAAATTCGTTCTGATTCATGACGGGGGACAGCCTCGAACAGCGGAAACGGAAAACGGCAGGTATCGAAAGAGCATCAGGTCGGGCGACGCCATCGAAAGTCCGAGGCGGGTTTTCCGTGCATCAGGCTGTCTTGCCCAGCAGGGCGGGCAAATCGGCAATCGAGGCGATCACAGCGTCCGGTTGGGCGTCGCGGATGTCATAGCCGTGATTGTAGCCGTAGGGCACGCACACCACCGGACAACCGGCGTTGCGGGCGGCGCCCACGTCGTTGCGCGAATCGCCGACCATCAGGCCCTGATAGATCGGCATGCCCAGCCGTTCGGCGCACAGCAGCAGCGCATCCGGGGCGGGCTTGGGGTTGGGCGCGCACTCGCCGCCGACCACGGTAGCGAAAAAGTGGCCGATGCCCAGCCGATCCAGCAGAGGCAGCGCGAATTCGGCGGATTTGTTGGTCACGCAGGCCATGGGAAAACCGGCGGCGCGCAGTTCGGTCAGGCCCTCGACCACGCCGGGATAGAGACTGCTGTAGACGCTGATGTGCTCGGCATAGGCGGCTTTGTACAGCGGGCGGGCGCTGGCGAACAGTTCCGGGTCGGCCTGCCCGGCCATGTCGTTGGTCAGGGCGCGACGAATCAGGTTATCCATCCCATTACCGACCCAGGTGCGCACCCGCGCCTCGTCGCGTTCCGGCAAGCCCAGTTGCCGCAGCATGACGTTCACCGCCGCGGTCAGATCGGGGATGCTGTCCACCAGGGTGCCGTCCAGGTCGAAAAAAAGTGCGGCGATGTTTTCAAAAGCTTTTTCAATCATGGAATTGGCGCTCCGCCTGGGCCAGTTCGGCGCGCATCGCCGTGATGGTAGCCCGGTAGTCGGGGGTGTTGAAAATGGCGGAACCGGCGACGAAGGTATCGGCCCCGGCCTCGGCGATCTTGCGGATGTTGTCGAGCTTGACTCCGCCGTCCACTTCCAGCCGGATCGGATAGCCGCTGGCGTCGATCAACTGGCGGGCATCGCGCAGCTTGTTCAGGGTACCGTTAATGAAGCGCTGGCCGCCGTAACCGGGATTGACCGACATCAGCAACACCATGTCCACCTTGTCCATCACGTATTTCAGGTATTCCAGCGGGGTAGCGGGGTTGAACACCAGCCCGGACTGGCACCCGAGGTCGCGGATCAGTTGCAGGCTGCGATCAATGTGCTCGCTGGCTTCGGGGTGGAAGGTGATATAGGTGGCGCCGGCGGCGGCGAAATCGGGAATGATGCGATCCACCGGCTTGATCATCAGGTGGGCGTCAATCGGCGCGGTGACGCCGTGCTTGCGCAGCGCCTCGCACACGATAGGGCCGACCGTCAGGTTGGGGACGTAATGGTTGTCCATCACGTCGAAATGGACCAGGTCCGCACCGGCTGCCAGCACGGCGTCCACTTCCGCGCCGAGCCGGGCGAAATCGGCGGACAGAATCGAAGGGGCAATCCAGTAATCCCGCATGAG
>JAGTSD010000301.1 GCA_018262135.1 Pseudomonadota bacterium
CACCGGCCTGCCCCGGCAGATGATTGAGATTCATGAACCGCTGCGCCTACAGATCGTGGTCGAGGCCCGCACCGAGGTGCTGGCCGCCATCTACGGTCGTCAGCCGCCGTTGCAGGAACTGGTTGGCAACGGCTGGGTGCATCTGATCGCCAAGGACCCCGACAGCGGCGAATTCTCGATCTTCGACCCGGCGCGAGGCTTCGTCCGCTGGACCAGCCCGATTCAACCGCTATCAGTGTGCGCCCGGTCGGGCGACTGGTATCGAGGACATGCCGACCCGCTGCCGCCGGCCCTCATTGGAGGAAGCGATCATGTTTGAGTGGATCGCCGGCCTCATTCCAGCCTTGCCGCTGGCCGCCGCGTTGTGGATCGGCGTAGCCATCCTGTTCGGCCAGGCCAGCGGCGAAGCGCACGAGCGACGCACCAGCCGGATCGCGCTGGTGGCGAGCGCCGCTGCGTTCGCGGCCACGCTGGCGCTGGTCGCCGCCCGGTTTGCGGGCGAACTGCCCGAATCGTTGACGCTCGGGCGCTGGCTGACCAGCGGCGCTTACCAGGTGAATGTGAATTTCGTCGCTGACTCGCTCGGTCTGACACTGACCACTCTGGCTGCCCTGTTGTGCCTGCTGGTCACCCGGTTTTCGGTGAACTACCTGCACCGGGAAGCCGGTTTTCACCGCTTCTTCATGATCCTGAGCCTGTTTACCGCCGCGATGCTGGTGTTGTTCATGAGCGGCAACGCGGTGTTGACCTTCGTCGGCTGGGAAGTCGCCGGACTGTGTTCCTATCTGCTGATTGTGTTTTTCCAGGATCGGCCGGTGGCGGCGGAGAACGCCACCCGCGTGTTCGTCACCAACCGGATCGGCGACGCCGGTTTTTTGCTCGGCATCGCCCTGGCGTTCCACTGGCTGGGAGGCGTGGACTGGGCGACGATGGCCACGGGAGCGGCGGGTTTAAGCGCGGGTCAGGTCGGAGCGTTAGCCGGCTGTTTCCTGCTGGCGGCGGTGGCCAAATCGGGGCAAATCCCGCTAGCCCCGTGGCTGGCCCGGGCCATGGAAGGGCCTACGCCATCGAGCGCGCTGTTCTACGGCGCGGTGATGGTTCATGCCGGGGTTTATCTGCTGTTGCGCCTGCAACCGGTATTCGAGCAGTCGCCGGCGGCCATGGCGGCGCTGGCGATCATCGGATTGGCGACGGCCCTGTACGGCTTCTGGGCGGGCCTGGCGCAGACCGACATCAAAAGCGCCCTCATCTTTTCCACCACCGGCCAGTTGGGGCTGATGTTCCTCGCCTGTGGCCTCGGATTCTGGACCCTGGCGCTGGTTCACCTGTGCGGCCACGCCATCGTTCGCGGCTACCAGTTTCTACGCGCGCCTTCGGTCCTGTATCCACCACCCGGAGCGCGCGTGCGTCCGGTCTCCACTTTCCTCGCCGGGCGACGCCGGGCCTATGCGGCGGCGCTGCAACGGTTCTGGCTGGAGGACGCGGCGGACTGGGCCGTGGTGCAGCCGGTGCGCCGGCTGGCCCGCGCGCTGAACCGCTTTGACGCCGCTGTGGTGGATCGGGCGACCGGACTGCCGGCCCCGGCGGTGAACGCCCTGTCGTCGCTGGCCCAGTGGGAAGAGCGCCAGGTCGGCGCCGGGCGGATTCTGGAGCGCGCGCCTAACGCTGCCGACCGCGATCCGGGCATTGTGGGCTGGCTCACCGAGCGGACGGCGGCGGTCGTCAACGGCTTTGAGGAGCTGCTGGTATTCCGGGCCGTCGGGCAGGGCGTCGTGACCGCCAGTCGCCGACTGGGGCGCGGACTGGATCGAGTCGAGCGCGGGCTGCGACAATCCTGGGCCTGGATGGCGGCGATCCTGCTCGTTCTGATCGCGCTGGTGGGCCTGCGCGAAATCGTGCGCGCGGGCGAAAGCTCCGAAGCCGGGATAGCCGGTTTTCCGCTCTTGAGCCTGCTGCTCCTGATGCCCCTGGTTGGGGCGCTCGCGGCCTGGCGTGTGCGGCGCATCCAAACGGCGTTGACCCTGGGTGTGGCGGTGGCGGGGGTGGAACTGCTGCTGACGATAGCGGCGCTGATCCAGTTCCACCCGCATGATCCCGCCGCGCAACTGGTCGAACGGGTCGAGTCGTTGCCCTGGCTGAGCCTCCACCTGGGTATTGATGGCCTCGGCGTGCTGTTCCTGCCGCTGACGGCATTGCTGACGCTGCTGATCCTGCTCTACGCCCAGACGATCCGGCGGGAGCGGCCCGGCGTGCTGGTGGCTGGCATATTGGCGCAGGAAGCGGCGCTGATGGGCATGTTCACCGCGCTGAATCTGATGCAGTTCTGGCTGTTCGCGCTGGCCGAAATCATTCCGGTGGCGTTTCTGGTCTGGCGCTGGGGAACCAGCCCGGTGCGCGGGCGAGCGGCCTGGCGGCTGGTCCGCGACCTGTTGAGCGGCCTGGCGGCGCTGCTGGCCGGGATCGTGCTGCTGGGCTGGAATCACGCCGCCGCGACGGGCGGAAGCTGGTCCTTCGAGCTGTCCGCCCTGCTCGCCACGCCCGCATCGCTGGGCCTCCAGTCGTTGATCTTCGTGCTGCTGTTCGGCGGGCTGGCGGTGCGGCTGGCGCTGTTTCCGTTTCACGCCTGGTTCCCGGTCGTGGCCCAGCACGGCACGGTCGCAGTGGGCCTGGCGCTGCTGGCGGGTGTGAAAGTGGGGGTTTACGCGCTGTTGCGCTTCGTATTTCCGCTGCTGCCCGCTGCGACCCAGCAGTGGGCCGGCGCGGTGATCGTGCTGGGGCTGGCCGGCATGGCGTACGGCGCGCTGCTCGCCCTGATGCAGAAGGATTTGCGCCGCCTGCTGGCCTTCGCCGTGGTCAGCCACACCGGCGCGCTCATGGTCGGGCTGTTCGCGCTCAATCTGCCCGGGATGCAAGGGGGCCTGCTGCTGAGTCTGAATCTGGGTCTGGCCACGGCCGGGTTGTTTCTGGTCGCCGGGCTGCTGCAACGCCGGCTGGGCGTCACCCGGTTTTACCGCCTGGGCGGACTGTTCGACACGGTCCCTCTGATCGGGTTGACCTTCCTGGTGGTGGTGCTGGGCAGCATCGCCATGCCCGGCACACCCGGCTTCGAGGCCGCCCATCTGGCGCTGGAAGGCGTGCTTGAAACCTACGGCTGGGGCGTCGCCACGCTGGCCGCCTCCGGCAATGTGCTGGCGGCGGGTTATCTGCTGTGGTCGTATCAGCGGATTTTTCTGGCCCGCAATCCCAGGAGTTCGCCGCCGCCTCTGACCGATCTGCGCAACCGGGAACTGGTTATGGCCGCACTGCTGTGCGCGGTGATGGTCAGCGTCGGCCTTTACGCCCATCCGTGGCTGGAAACGATCAGCGGGGCGGTGGAGAACGTGGCCAGGCTGTTTGAGGCAAACAGTATTGTATTGACAACAGCTACACGAGCCCCTAGATTGTGTATTCGTTGTGTATGCACTCTTGGGAGGAGTTTATGCGCGCCGCCGCCATCAATCTGCGGGCCTTGCCCGAACAGCGCGATTTGATTGATCGCGCCGCCAGTCTGCTGGGCAAGAACCGTTCGGACTTCATGCTCGAAGCGGCCTGCGAACGCGCGCAGGCGGTGCTGCTCGATCAAGTGTTCTTTCGGCTGGACGCCGACCAGTTCCAGCGGTTCACCGTCCTGCTCGATGCGCCGCCGAGCGCCAATCCGGGGCTGGAGCGTCTCATGGCGGTGAAAGCCCCGTGGGACGCCAACCTGGCATGAGCTTGCGGCTTTCCGCGCCGCGACCGCTGGCGGTCGCCCACCGGCTGGACGAGTTTGCCTGCGGCGAAACGGCGTTGGACGAGTGGCTCAAACGCCGCGCCATGGCCAATCAACTGAGTGGCGCCAGCCGCACGTTCGTCGTGGCCGATCTGGACGACCGCGTGTTCGGGTATTACGCCCTGGCTGCGGGCGCTGTTGCGCACCAGGAGGCCACCGGCGCCGTACGACGCAACATGCCCGACCCGATCCCCGTCATCGTGCTGGCCCGGCTGGCGGTTGATCGGCGCACGCAAGGCAACAAACTCGGGGCTGCGTTGCTGCGGGACGGTGTCCAGCGCGTGGTTGCGGTGTCGGAAAACGCTGGGGTCAGGGCGTTGCTGGTCCACGCGCTGAACGACCGGGCCAAACAGTTCTACGAGCACTACGGGGTTCAAGCATCGCCCGTGCATCCGATGACCTTGATGCTGCGGCTGCAAGCGGTGAAAAGTCCTGACTGACCAGCCAAGCCAAACGAGTTAAATGAGCGTTATGAAAAATATCCCTCATCCCATTCAATATCAGGGCAGTAAACGCAATTTGGCCCCAGTCATCTTGCGATACGCGCCAAAAGGTATCGAGCGACTCATTGAACCGTTCGCGGGTTCGGCTGCGATCAGTAT
>JAGTSD010000302.1 GCA_018262135.1 Pseudomonadota bacterium
AACCGGCCTACGAGATCTTCAACGTTTACCTGCGCCGGCTGGCCGAGCGGACCGCCCGAATCCAGACCCTGCTCCAGCAGGACTTCCGGTTCGACGTGGACGAGTCGCTGGAAGTGGACCGCAAGGAGACGCCCTGGGCCAAGGCACCCACCGATTTGGACGATTTCTGGCACAAGCGGCTCAAGCACGAGATGCTGACGCTGCTGCTGTCCGGCAAGGACCGGGCCGCCGCCCGCGAACTGCTGGTCAAGCGTTACGATAACCGTCTGCGGCAAGCCCAGAAAACCAGCAGCGACGACGTGTTCCAGTTGTATATGAACGCGGTCGCCCAGGCCTTCGATCCGCATACCGCCTATTTCTCGCCGCGCAACACCGAGAACTTCAACATCCAGATGCGCTTGTCGCTGGAGGGCATCGGCTGCGTGCTGCGGATGGATGAGGAGATGGTGACCGTAGTGGAACTGGTGACCGGGGGGCCCGCCGATCTCAGCCAGCAGATCAAGGCCGGTGACCGGATCGTCGCGGTGGCGCAGGGCGACAGCGATCCCTGGCTGGATGTGGTGGGCTGGCGGCTGGACGATGTGGTGGACCGCATTCGCGGCCAGCGCGGCACGGTGGTGCGCCTGAAGGTGCTGCCCGGCAAGGCCGGTGCGACGGCGGCGGAAAAAACCGTGCGGCTGGTGCGCGACACCATCAAGCTGGAAAAGCAGGCCGCCAAGAGCGAGGTCAAGACGCTGCGCGATCCCAATGGCCGCGACCTGCGGATCGGCGTGATCACCATCCCGGCGTTCTACAGCGACTTCGACGCAGCGCGGCGCGGCGATCCCAACTACCGCAGCACCACCCGCGACGTGCGTGGCCTGCTGAATGACCTGAGCGGCAAGGTGGACGGCCTGGTGCTGGATCTGCGGGAGAACGGTGGTGGTTCCCTGCAGGAAGCGGTGGATTTGACCGGTCTGTTCATTGATGACGGCCCGGTGGTGCAGGTGCGCAACGTCGGCGGCGACCTGGAGATCGAAAAGGACAGCGAACCCGGTCAGGCCTATAACGGGCCGCTGGCGGTGCTGGTGGATCGCGCCAGCGCCTCGGCCTCGGAAATTTTCGCCGGCGCCATCCAGGATTACGGCCGCGGTCTGGTCATCGGCGATCCCACCTTCGGCAAGGGCACGGTGCAAACCCTGGTGGATTTGAACCGGTTTACCCGCGCCAGGGACCCACAGGGCCAGTTAAAGCTGACCATCGCCAAGTTTTACCGGGTCAACGGCAGCAGCACCCAGCATCGCGGCGTTCGCCCCGACATCGCCATTCCCTCGGTGGTGGACAGCGAGGAGATCGGCGAGAGTTCGCAGAAGAACGCGCTGCCCTGGGATGAAATCGCCGCTACCCGCTATCGCGGCGACCGCAGCATCGCGGCCCTGACGCCGGAACTGGCCCGGCGGCATCAGGCGCGGGTCGCCGGCGATCCCGACTATCAAGTGTTCCTGCGCGACCTCGAATTTACCCGGCAGCAGCGGGACAAGACCACGGTGTCGCTGCTGGAGAGCCAGCGCCGGGCCGAACGGGAGCGCATTGAGGCTTGGCAGCGGGAACGCGAGAACCGCTACCGCGTCGCCAAGGGCCTGCCGCCGCTCAAGACCGGCGATGAAATTCCGGAAGGCAAGGACAGCGTGATTCCGGATGCGGCGCTGGAGGAAAGCACCCGCATCGTCGCTGATCTGATCGTACTGGGCAGCGCCGGTGGTACGTTGGTAATGACCCGCTAGCATCATGGGAACGGTGACTCTGGCGCTGGAGCGGGCGCTTGCCGAGCGGTTGGCCGCCACGCTCGAGCGACTGGAAACCCTGCTGCCGGCCACGCCGGAAACCCCGGACTGGGTGCGCTACCGGGCATTTCGCTGGCGGCGGCTCGGCCCGCGCGGCTATTTGCAACCGGTGCGGCATCCCCACCGGTTGCGGCTGGCCGACCTGCAACGGATCGACCGCCAGAAGGCGGCGCTGGACCTGAACGTGCGCCAGTTCCTGGCCGGCCACCCCTGCAACAACGTCCTGCTGTGGGGCGCGCGCGGCACGGGCAAATCCTCGCTGATCAAGGCCCTGCTCAACGAGTATGCCGACCGGGGCCTGCGGCTGGTCGAGGTGGACAAGCACGATCTGATCGATCTGCCGGATATCGTCGAGCCGCTGGCCGACCGCCCGGAGCGGTTTCTGCTGTACTGTGATGACCTGTCATTCGAGGCCAACGATCCCAGCTACAAGGCGCTCAAGGCGATGCTGGACGGCTCGATCAGCGCCTCGCCCGACAACGTGCTGCTGTGCGCCACCTCCAACCGCCGTCATCTCCTGCCCGAATACCTGCGGGAAAATGAGGATGCCCGGCTGGTCGAGGGCGAACTGCACTACGGCGAGGCGGTTGAGGAAAAAATCTCGCTGTCGGAACGCTTCGGCCTGTGGCTGTCATTTCACCCCTTCAGCCAGGATGACTATCTGGCGATTGTGGCCTACTGGCTGGAACAGCTTGCCTGGCCGGCGGGGCTGGACGCGGCGGCGCGCGAGGAGGCGCTGCGCTGGGCGCTTCAGCGCGGGTCGCGCAGCGGCCGGGTGGCCTGGCAGTTCGCCCGCGACTGGGTGGGCCGGCAGAGTCTTCGACCTTAGTGGCGGTGCTGGGCGAAGGCGATCCGGTCGATCACCGCCATCCCCAGCGCCGAGAGCACGAACGTCAAATGGATGACTACCAGCCAGAACAACTGGTTGTTCCACACCGACACATCATCCTGCCCTCCCATGGTGGTCATGAACGCTTTCAACAGGTGAATGGAGGAAATGGCGACGATGGCGACCGCCAGTTTGACCTTGAGGGTCGCCGCGTCGATCCGGCCCAGCCAGGACGGCTTTTCCTGCCCCTCGCCCACGTCGATGCTGGACACGAAGGTTTCATAGCTGCTCAGAATCACCATCACCAGCAGATTGGCGACCAGCGCCATGTCGATCAGCGCTAGCACGGACAGGATCAAGTCCACCTCCTTGGCGGTGGTGATGATAGCGAACAGGTGGATGACCTCCTGGAAGGCCTTGATCGTGAACAGGACCAGTACGGCGGCCAGCGCCAGATAGATGGGGACCAGCAGCCAGCGGCTCAGCAGAATGCATTGTTCGAACAGCGTTTCGAGGGTTTTCATGGCAAATCCGAAGGACTGAGGAGGCCGAAGGACTTTCGGCGGTCTTGGGTTGAAATGGGTAGTGTAGCGGGCATGGCTCTGGTGGTCGCAGCTTTGGCGCTGATGGCGTTCGCGGCGGCGTCCGTCAGCATTCCAAACTCCTGGATGCGGTACGCAGCCAGAAGGTAACCGGGCCATCGTTGGTCA
>JAGTSD010000303.1 GCA_018262135.1 Pseudomonadota bacterium
CAGGCCGACGAGCAGCAGCATGGCGCCGCCGCCATAGTCGGCGATCAGATTCAGCGGCGGCGTCGGTCCGCCATCCGCCCGGCCGATGGCGTGCAGCGCCCCCGACAGCGCCAGATAATTGATATCGTGACCGGCGGTAGGCGCCAGCGGCCCGGTCTGGCCCCAGCCGGTCATCCGACCGTAAACCAGCCGCGGGTTCCGCGCCAGGCAAATCTCCGGCCCCAGGCCCAGCCGTTCCATGACGCCGGGCCGAAAGCCTTCGATCAAGGCGTCAGCCCGTTCGATCAGGCGCAGCGCCGTCGCCACACCCGCGGGGGCTTTCAGATCGAGCCGGATGAGGCGTCGCCCCCGGTCGGGGATGTTCTTTTCGCGTGCAAACAGGTTGGCTTCCGGAGCGCTGGCCTCGCGGTTGATCTGCACGACCTCCGCCCCCAGGTCGGAGAGGACCATGCCGGCAAAGGGCACCGGCCCGAGCCCGGCGAATTCGACGACCTTGATGCCTTTTAAGGGTCCCATCACCGGTCTCCAGATGATCGGCCGGCCACCACGGCTCGACCGATCACCCAACGTTGAATATCGGAAGCACCTTCGTAGATCTGGGTCACTCGAACATCCCGATAGATGCGTTCCACGGGAAAATCGGCGCTGTAGCCGTAGCCGCCGTGAATCTGGATGGCGTCCGAGCAAACCCGTTCCGCCATTTCGGAAGCGAACAGCTTGGCCATGGAGGCTTGCTTCAGGCAGGGGCGGCCGGCGTCCCGCAGGCTGGCGGCATGCCAGATCATCTGCCGGGCGACCTCGATTTGGGTCGCCATGTCGGCCAGGCGAAACAGCACCGCCTGATGCTGGACAAGGGGCGCGCCGAATGCCTCTCTTTCCTTGGCGTAGCCCACCGTCGCCTCGAATGCGGCCCGGGCCATGCCCACGGCTTGGGCGCCGATGCCGATCCGGCCAGCTTCCAGGTTGGACAGGGCGATCTTGTAGCCTTCCCCTTCCTGGCCGAGCAGATTTTCGACCGGGACCCGACAGTTTTCAAACAGTATCTGCGCCGTATCGGAGGCGTGCTGACCCATCTTTTCCTCCAGCCGGGCCACGATATACCCCGGCGTGTCGGTCGGGACCAGGAAGCAGGAAATACCTTTTTTTCCGGCGGACGGATCGGTCACGGCAAAGACGATGGCGAGTTGGCCTTCCTTGCCGCTGGTGATGAATTGCTTGACGCCATTCAACACCCAATAGTCCCCATCCCGCCGCGCCGAGGTGCGGAGGGCAGCGGCGTCAGACCCGGTGTGGGGTTCGGTGAGGCAGAAACACCCCAGCCATTCGCCCCGCGCCAGTCGGGTCAGATAGCATTCCTTCTGAAAGTCGGTGCCGTAGTTCAGCGTAATCCCGCAAGCGAGCGAGTTCTGCACGGAGACGATAGTGGAGGTGGCTCCGTGGCCGGCGGCGATCTCTTCGATGGCGAGCACCATCGACAGATAATCCAGGCCGGCACCGCCCCATTGTTCCGGCACCACCATGCCCATGACCCCCATTTGCGCCAGTTCTGCCAGGGCTTCACGGGGAAACGTCCGGGTGCGTTCCCATTCCGCCGCGTTGGGCGCCAGCCGCTCCCGGGCAAATTGCCGCAAGGTATCGCGGATCATTTCCTGTTCGTGGGTGAGGATCATGCGTCCGTCTGTCCTTCTGCGGATGGGAAAGTTATTTCGCGCCCATGCGAATGGCGCCATCGAGGCGGATGACCTCGCCGTTGAGGTAGGCGTTTTCAATGATATGGCGAACCAGGCTGGCAAACTCCGCCGGCTTGCCGAGGCGGGAGGGAAACGGGACCATTTTCCCGAGCGAATCCTGCACCTCTTGGGGCATGCCCAGCAGCATGGGAGTTTCCATGACGCCAGGCGCAATGGTCATCACCCGAATCCCGTAGCGGCTGAGTTCCCGAGCGATCGGCAGGGTCATCGCCACTACGCCACCCTTGGACGCGGCATAGGCGGCTTGGCCGATCTGGGCCTCGAAAGCAGCCACCGATGCGGTATTGATGATGACGCCGCGTTCGCCGGTTTCATTCGGTTCGTTGCGTACCATGGCGGTGGCAGCTTGGCGAGTCAGGTTGAACGCGCCGATCAGATTGATTTGCACCACTCTGACGAATGAGGCCAGCCCGGGGGGGGCGCCCTTGCCCAGAACTTTTTCCGCTGGAGCGATGCCGGCGCAGGTGATGAGACCGTGCAGGGCGCCGAATGCGCTGGTGGTCGCATCGACCGCGGCCCGGCCGCTGGCCTCTTCGGCTACATCGGTGCAGATGAAGCGGGTGGCCGGACCTAGTTCGGCGGCAAGCGCCTCGCCGGCCTCGCGGTTCACATCGGCGATGGCCACGCTCCCGCCGCCGGCGACGAGCATTCGCGCGGTGGCCGCGCCGAGACCGGAAGCGCCGCCGGTCACAAGAAAAACACGACAATCAATATTCACAGCGTACTCCGAATGATACAAGCCTATTGCTGCCAGAATTAAAGTCAGTCTAGAAAGTGTTTGGGTAACTTTCCATATGAAAATTCAGTATTTTATTTGAGCTTGCAACTGGCGCTGGCGGGGGAATGGTACATAGTATAATTAATATTCAAAAAACCTCTCGACGCCATAAGGAGATTAATGTGAGTTACACCGTTATCGTATCGTTCGACCGCGACAGGGAATACGAGATCATGCTGCACGATGGCGACGTGCAAGGCATGGACAAGAAGCAGGCTCGTACCTGGTTGGCCCGGGAATTCGAGGAGTTGGGATGCGTGCCGTCCAACCCGGTGGGCAAGATCCTGCTTCTCGATATGATCCTGAATGTCGCCAAGCACGCAGACGAGGAGTGCTTTGAGGGCGGTGGCGAATGGGCCAGAACCTATGCGATAGCGGTTGCGGTATCCTTGGAGCGTTCGGCAATCAGGGTGGATGTTGCGAATTTTGTTGTCGGTTGAACGGGCCCGATTGGGGACGCTGCGATGATGCCCCTGCACCTTCTCGCTCGGGCATCGGCCAGGTCCGCGTTGTCTCGGTCATGCGTCCTCCCCTCATAAGCCCCATCGTGCGAGGCGCCGCAAGCGATTACCAACGCCATTCGGATGGGCATCATCGAGCGCGGGGAACAAATGTTGGATGGCTTCCAAGGTATTCAGAAACGGTGCTGGCGTCCGAAAGCCCAGCAACTCTGCCGTGGTCCAGACATGATCCGTCATTCCCACCGCCATGGCCGGCGTGACGGGCCGCCATTGACGGGGCGATCCGTTGCCTCGGGTCGGTTCCGGTGTGGGCAATTCCTCACGCAGGCTGAGGTGGGGCAAGCAGAAATGGTAGTAAGCCAACGACAGCCA
>JAGTSD010000304.1 GCA_018262135.1 Pseudomonadota bacterium
CAGCGCCGTCATGATGTTGGCTTCGCGCAGCATGTCGTGCGCGGACTTGACCTTGTGGCCGAACGGCGGCCGGCGCAGGATCAGGTCGCGGTCGGGATAGCGCAGCAGATAGGTCAGGTTCGACGCCCCGCCCGCGAACTGGCGAATCTCCGGGGTTCCGGTTAGACCGGGCAGATGCGTCTTGATGAACGCATCCACCTTCGCCACGTCGAGTTCCTCGCCCTTGCGCACCGAACCGGGTTGATCAATCAGTTGTTCCATGTTGCTCTCCAAGATTGTGAAATGCTTAGACCGACCGGGCGAACCTGGCTTGCTGCTTCTTGTATTCCAGCTTCGCAATCAGCTTGCGATGCACCTCGTCCGGGCCATCGGCGATGCGCAGCACCCGGGCGTAGGCATACAGGGCGGTCAGCGCGAAGTCGTTGGACAGGCCGGCGCCGCCGTGAATCTGGATCGCGGCGTCGATCACCTGCTGGGCCATGCTGGGCGCGACCACCTTGATTTGCGAAATCTCGCTCATCGCCCCCTTGACGCCGACCGTGTCCATCATCCACGCCGCTTTCAGGGTCAACAGCCGGGCCTGCTCGATCGCCATGCGGCAGTTGGCCACCACGTCGGGATTGCCGCCGAGCCGCGCCAGCGGCTGGCTGAAAGCCACCCGACTGAGCGACCGCTGGCACAGCAGTTCCAGCGCCCGTTCCGCCGCGCCGATAACTCTCATGCAGTGGTGAATGCGGCCCGGCCCCAGCCGACCCTGGGCGATCTCGAAGCCCCGGCCCGGCCCGGCGATGATGGCGTCCAGCGGCAGGCGCACGTTGGTGAAGCTGACTTCGCCGTGACCGAACGGCCCGTCGTAAGCCCCGAACACCGGCAGCATCCGCTCGACCTTGATACCCGGGATATCCAGCGGCGCGAGCACCATCGAATGCTGACGATGTTTTTCCGCCGTCGGGTCGGTCAGGCCCATGAAAATCACTACCTTGCAGTGCGGATGGCCGACGCCGGAACTCCACCACTTGCGGCCGTTCAGCACCACCTCGTTGCCCTCAATCGTGGCGGTGGCCTGCATGTTGGTGGCGTCGCTGGAAGCCACCGCCGGCTCGGTCATGCAGAACGCCGAGCGGATCTCGCCGGCCAACAGCGGTTCGAGCCAGGTTTCCTTCTGGGCCTTGGAGCCGTACTTGACCAGCACTTCCATGTTGCCGGTGTCCGGCGCGTTGCAGTTGAAGATTTCCGGGGCCATCGGGGTGCGGCCGGTGATTTCGGCCAGCGGCGCATAATCGGCGTTGCTCAGGCCGGGGCCGTACTCCTCTTCCGGCAAAAACAGATTCCATAGGCCGGCGGCTTTAGCCTTGGCCTTCAGCTCCTCCATGATCGGCGGCTGTTTCCACTGGGTCCAGTCCGGGCCGTGGACGAGCTGCTGCTCGTAAATCGGCTCGGCGGGCATCACCTCCTCGGCTATGAAGGCGTTGAGGCGTTCGAGGTAGTTACTTGCTTTGGCGGAATAGGCGAAGTCCATGGGATTGTGCTCTCGTCGGGGTATGGATGCAGAGTACCCAGCCGCTATCAATGAATCCAATGAATAGTTTGAATACTGTATAATTCATTTCATGCATATTAGCCGGATTGACCTGAACCTGTTCGTAGTGCTGGACGCGATCTACCAGGAAGGCAACATCACCCGCGCCAGCCAGGCGCTCAAGCTGAGCCAGCCGGCGCTCAGCCACGCGCTGGGGCGGCTGCGCGAGTTGCTGAAGGATCCGCTGTTCGTGCGTCAGGGTTCGGCCATGGTTCCTACGCCGCTGGTTCGCAACCTCATCGGACCGGTGCGGCAGGCGCTGCAAACCCTGGAACTGAACGTGCGGCAAAGCCAGCGCTTCGATCCCGCCCAGACCCGCCGCACGTTTCACCTGGGGCTGCGCGACGTGTTCGAGGTCACGATCCTGCCGGCGCTGGTTCGCACCCTTCAGGAGCAGGCGCCGGGGATTGACCTGACCAGCGTGCGCACCGACCGCCGCACGCTGGAAGCTGATTTGGCGGCAGGCGCGCTCGATCTGGCGTTGGATATTCCCCTGCCAGGGAGTGATGCGATTCGCCAGACCCGGGTTTCCCGGGACCGGCTGATTGTGATGGCCCGGGCCGAGCATCCCGTGTTGCGGGACGAACTGACGCTGGCGGGCTATCTGAGCCAGACCCACATTCTGGTTTCATCGCGCCGCCAGGGCTGGGGGTTGGAAGATTTCGAACTGAATCGGGAGGGGCATCGCCGGCGGATCGGCCTGCGCTGCCAGCATTATTTCGCAGCCTGCCGGGTAGTCAGTCAGACCGACTGGCTGCTGACCATGCCGGAGCAATACGCGCGGATCGCCAACGCCCAGTTTGGCAACCGGATTTTTCCGTTTCCGTTGCCCACCCAGCCGCTGGACGTGCATTTGTACTGGCACGCCAATGTGGATTACGACCCGGCCAATCAATGGCTGCGGGGACAGTGTATCGCGCTGCTCGCAGCGGGGCTGGGAACCTGAGGAGCACGCATCAGCCCACACAGTCTGATTGACCGGTTCCAGCCGGCGCCAGCGACGGCAGAGCCTCGGGCACCGTACAGCCTTCGGCGCAGCAGCGGCCCGGTTGCCGCTGGCGGCTGAGCCGGCGCGTTCCATCGGCCAGCACGCCGCGCTCCAGCAGCCGTTCCACCAGTTCCACCTTGTCGCCAACCGGGTAATGCCGCCAGATTTCCTTCTTCATCGCTTCGGGCGAACCGCCGCCGTGCAGCGAGATCACCGAATACCAGCCAGCCTGGTACGAAGCAGTGAGATCTTCGATGAAGCGCGCGACTTCGATGCGTTTTTCGTAGGGAATGTCCGAGCGCCCGGCGAGCAGTTCCGAAAGCCGGCCCGCAGTGGCCGGATTGTGATCTTCGTCCGGCCCCGGCAGGGCCACGATCAGCCCGCCCGAAACCTCGTGGGCGACCCGGTGCATGTCGTAAATCTGGGTAGCCAGCAGCAGCTTGCCGATGTTGGCGAATACCGGTTCGGGGACCATAACGCCGGCGGGGTCCGGGGCGCCATAGACCGAGGCCGCCACGCCGCAGGCGTAGAAGCCCTCGACGATCTGAATCAGTTCCACCATCGGCGCGCGCAAGCTGGCGGCGCGGTCGAGGTCGAGGCCGTTGGTTTCGGTCATCAGCGCGCCCGCGCCGATCAGCAGATCGCCGAAGCCCGCCCGCGCGCCGATGCAGGTATGGCGGTGGTGGGTGGCGTATTCGAGGGTGAGAAAGCCGGAGTGCGCCCACTCGCCGGCCAGAAATACCCGGTCCCAGGGCACGAACACCCGGTCGAACACCGCCACCGCCGTGGAC
>JAGTSD010000305.1 GCA_018262135.1 Pseudomonadota bacterium
AAATTCCGGTACGGATCACCGACGGCGATGTCACGATCCCGGTTACGCTGGTCGAACAGGCCAAGCCCCAGCAGTATCGGCTGACGGTGCGTACTGATCCCGCCAATGCCCGGGTGAAGCTGCTTGGGACTAAAACCGTCTACAAACCCGGCGTCTCGCTGCCACCAGGTACGTATACGGTGGAGGTTTCCCAAAAAGGCTACGAATCGCAGCGGACCACGGCGCGGATCGTGGATGGCGACGCCACGGTTTCGGTGGCGCTGGTCAAGCAGCCGGAACCGACGCAATACCGCGTGACCGTACAGACCGATCCGCCGGGCGCGCAGGTGCGCTTGCGCGGAACCCGAACCAGTTACCGGCCCGGGGTCTCGCTGGCGCCGGGTTCGTACACGGTCGAGGTTTCCCAGTCGGGCTATGAAACCAAACAGGTCCCGGTCCGGATCGTGGATGGCGATGCCACGATTTCGGTGGTGCTGGTCAAACAGCCGGAACCGACGCAATACCGCTTGACGGTACAGACCGATCCGCCGGGCGCACAGGTGCGCTTGCGCGGAATCCGAACCAGTTACCGGCCCGGGGTCTTGCTGGCGCCAGGCTCCTACACGGTTGAGGTTTCCCAGCCCGGCTACGAAACCAGGCAGGTCGTGGCGCGGATCAGTGATGGCGATGTGACGCTGCCAATAACGCTGACCAAGAGCACCGAGCCTGCCCAGTACCGGCTGACGGTGCGAGCCGATCCGGCGGATGCCCGGGTGCGGCTGGTCAATTCGTCGTTTACCTACCGTCCTGGCGTTCTGTTGCCGCCGGGCAGCTACGTCGTCGAAGCGACCGGACGTGGCTATGGAACCAAACGCGAGACGGTGCGAATCAGCGATGGCGATGTGACGCTGCCGATCCAACTGGAAAGGATCGCGTCGGCGACCGCGCCGCTGCCGTCCACGTCCCTAGCGCCTACCCGTCCCGGCGAATGGCGGATCAGCACCGTGCAGGCCGATAGCTCGCTGGATGGTCCGGACCGGTCCGAGTTCATGCGGATTTTCGGCGGCTATGTCGGGCGGACCGTGACGCGCGACACCCTGCTCGAGGGTGCGTTGCGGTTCTATCAGTCCACCGGAATCACGCTCGGTTTCGCAGTGCGGACCAGCGGATCGGGGACTGCCGAGTTGTCTGGCCGAGTAGCCCGGAGGGTCCGGCGCACCTACGAAAGCAGCATCCCCATCATGACCCGCAGTCAGCTCGAGCGCGCCGGCTTCGGAGTTTCGGTCCAGTAAAGCGGGAGAATTATCATGGCTTTGCCCGAACATTTGGTCAGCCTGCCCTTGAATGAGCCGGTCTGGGATCGCTTTTTCAGCGTGTTTCCGCTGGTGCTGGTCGGAACGCGCGAGGAGGATGGCGGCCACGATCTGGCGCCCAAGCATCTGGCGATGCCCCTGAGCTGGCGCAACTGGTTCGGCTTCGTCTGCACACCCCGGCATCGCACCTACCAGAACGCCGTGCGCACTGGTGCATTTACGGTGAGCTATCCGCGCCCGGAACAGGTAGTCGTCACCAGTCTGGCCGCTGCCCCGCGCTGCGGCGAGCATCAGGACAAGCCGGCGCTGCTGGCCTTGCCGGTATTCCCGGCCCAGGTCGTGGATGGCGTGCTGGTCGAGGGGTGCCACCTCTATCTGGAATGCCGGCTGGACCGCACCCTGGACGATCTGGATGGCAACAGCCTGCTGGTCGGGCGCGTCGTAGCGGTTCACGTTCACGCCCGCGCGTTGCGCAGCGAGGACCGCGAGGACAACGAGTTGATCCGTGACGATCCGCTGTTCGCCTATCTGTATCCAGCCCGTCTGGCGGTGATTGACCGCAGCCAGGGTTTTCCCATGCCAGCGGGGTTCAAACGCTGAGATGACGACCGCGATTCAACTTCTCGATTTTCTGCAGGACCGGCGCGAGGATCTGGTCGGGTTCCTGGAACGACTGGCCCTGGCCGAATCGCCGTCGGCCAGTCGCGTGGCGCAACAGCCGGCGTTCGGCCTGCTGGCGGGTGTTTTGGACGATCTGCATTTTGAGGCGCGCCTGCTGCCGGGCCGCACCAGCGGCGGCCAGCTCTACGCCCGGCCACGGGAACGTCGCCGCGCCCGGCCGACCCAGTTGCTGCTCGGCCACATTGATACGGTCTGGCCGGAAGGGACGCTGGCGACCATGCCAGTCCAGCGGGAAGGCGACCGGCTGCGGGGACCGGGCGTGTACGACATGAAAGGCGGCCTGACCCAGATCGTGTTCGCGCTGCGGGCGCTGCGCGAGTTGAACCTGGAAACGCTGGTGACGCCGGTGGTATTCGTCAATTCCGACGAGGAAATCGGCAGCCGCGAATCCACCCGCCAGATCCGCCGGCTGGCGCGCGTCGCCAGTCGCGCCTACGTGCTGGAACCCTCGCTGGGTCCGGATGGCCAGTTGAAGACCGCCCGCAAGGGCATCGGTCGCTTCACCCTGACGGTCAAGGGCAAGGCCGCTCATGCTGGCCTCAACCCGGAAGCAGGCGCCAGCGCCATCCTGGAACTGTCGCATCAGATCCAGCGCCTGTTTGCACTCAACGATCCGGCGGCAGGGGTGACGGTCAACGTGGGCATGATTGACGGCGGAATCAATCCCAACGTGGTGGCGCCAGAAAGCCGGGCGGTGATTGACGTGCGGGTGCCGACTCACGAGGCTGCCCAGCGGGTGACCGAGGCGATTCACGGTCTGACTCCAGTGACGCCCGGCGTGAGCCTGAAGATCGAAGGTGCGCTGGGCCGGCCGCCGATGGAACGAACTCCGGAGGGCCAGCAACTCTGGGGCGTGGCTCAAAATCTGGGTCAGGAACTGGGACTGCATCTGGAGCAGGCCTCGGCGGGGGGCGGGTCCGACGGCAACACCACCAGCCAGTACACCGCGACCCTGGACGGCTTGGGGCCGGTCGGCGACGGCGCGCACGCCCATCACGAGTTCGTGGTCGTGGACCAATTGATCGAACGCACCGCGCTGCTGGCGCTGCTGTTGCTGGAACCGCCGCTGACCAGGCCGTCCGTATGACCACCCTGGTGCGGACCTCGCTCAGCCGCATCGCCCATCTTGAGGCGTTTGAAATTGAGCCGCTGTCGCGCGAGTACTGGGCCGATGGCGATTATGTGATCGGCGAGGTGACTGGCCTGCCGGGTCCGGGCGTCGGCATCGAACTCACTGATGGCCGGATGATGCAGGTGGACATCGGCGACCGGCTGCTAGGTGCGTTTGGGGTGCGGTTCGCCACCCTGGAAGCGACCGGCACCTGGGAGGCTATCGGCCCGGACGGGCGGATGACGGCGATGACGGCAGCGGGCCTG
>JAGTSD010000046.1 GCA_018262135.1 Pseudomonadota bacterium
GCGGGCAGCGCGTGGGCGGTCAGCGCGATGATCGGCGTCCGCGCCCGGCCTTCGGCAGCCTCAAGGCGCCGAATTCGCCGGGTAGCCTCGAAGCCGTCCAGTTCCGGCATTTGCACGTCCATCAGCACGATGGCGTACTGCTCCCGTTCCAGGGCGGCGACCGCTTCCAGGCCATTGCTGGCGATGGCGACCTCCAGCCCCCGCTGGCGCAGCATCGCCTTGCCGATCTGCTGAGTGGTGAGATTGTCCTCCACCAGCAGCACCCGCTCGCCGGCAAAATGCAGTTCCGCGCCGGGCCGGACGGAACGCGCCTCTTCCACGGGAGCGCGGCCGTCATCCCGATTGAGAATGGTGGCGATGGCGTCGTACAGGTCCGACTGGCGCACCGGCTTGTCCAGCCAGATATCAATGCCCAGCTCGTCGGCGACCGCAGAGTCCCGGCCGAACGAACTGAGCATCAACAAGCGGGTTCCGGCCAGCGTCGGATCCTGCCGCAACCGCTTCACCAGCATCAGGCCGTCCATGCCCGGCATGTTGAAGTCGAGCAGCACCAGTGGGTAGGGCCGGCCAACGGCGGCGGCGTCCTGCAACTTGGCCAGCGCCTCCTCGCCGCTGCCGGCGCTGCCGGGTTGCACGCCCCAGGCGGTCAGATAGCGGTGCAGGATAATGCGGTTGGTCGCATTGTCATCCACGACCAGCATCCGGACACCGTTAAAATCGGCGCGGAGGCCGGTTTCGCCGCGCCCCGCGACGGCGAAGGGCAGGCGGAACCAGAACCGGGAGCCGACCCCCGGCTCGCTCTCCAGGCCGATCTCGCCGCCCATCAACTCCGCCAGCCGCCGGGCGATGCTCAGGCCGAGGCCGGTGCCACCGAAACGGCGGCTGGTGCTGCCGTCGGCCTGCACGAAGGGCTGGAACAGGAGCGGCTGCTTGTCGGCGGGAATGCCGATGCCGGTATCCTTGACCTCGAACCGCAGCAGCGCGTGGTTCTCTTCGAACCGCTCGGCGGTCACGCTCACCACCACTTCGCCATGCTCGGTGAACTTGATGGCGTTGCCCACCAGGTTGGTCATAATCTGTCGCAGGCGGATCGGATCGCCCCGCAGCCGATCCGGCACCGTCGGCGCGATGAAACAGGCCAGTTCCAGCCGCTTGGCGTGGGCGCGCTGGCCGAGCATCGCGCATCGCAGTCACGTCCTCCACCGCGCGGCGCAGTTCGAAGTCCAGAGTTTCGATGTGCAGCTTGCCCGCTTCCAGCCGGGAAAAATCCAGCACTTCGTCAATCAGGGTCAACAGGATTTCGGCGGAGGTGTTGGCGGTATCCAGATAGCGCTGCTGCGGCGGGCTGAGCGGCGTGTCCCGCAACATCTCCAGCGATCCGAGCACGCCGTGCATCGGGGTGCGGATCTCGTGGCTCATGTTGGCCAGGAACTGGGTCTTGGTCTCGGCCGCCGCCTCGGCGGCGGCCTTGGCCTCGCGCAGGGCGTTCTCGATGCGCTTGCGCTCGGTGATGTCGTGAATCACCCCGATGAAGCGCCGCTCGCCCGCTTCGCTCATCTCATTGACCCGCAGGACCATCGGGAAGGCGTTGCCATCCCGGCGTTGCGCCTCAAATTCCCGCTCGACGCCCAGAATGTGCGGGACGCCGGTTTCGCGATAGCGGCGCAGGTAGTCGTCGTGCCGCTGCTGGTGGGGCGGCGGCACCAGCACGGACACGTTCCGCCCGATGATCTCCTCAGCGGAATAACCGAACATGGCCTCGGCGCCGGCGTTGAACGATTCGATCAGGCCCTCGGCGTTGATGACGAGGATGGCGTCCTGGGTGGAATTGAGCACCCGGCGCAGATACGCCTCGCGGGCGGCGAGGCTGGCGTAGGACTCGCGAACGCGGGCCGACATCGCGTTAAAGGCGCGAGCGACATCGGCCAGCTCGTCCCGGCCCCGGACCGCCACCTGGTAGCCCAGTTCGCCGGCGGCGACCTGGCGGGCACCTTCGGTGAGATTCTTGAGCTGGCGGGTCAGATACACACCCAGCGCCAGGGAGAACAGGGCCACCAGCCCCATTTCCAGCAGCGCCAGACCGATGCCGTAGCGCCGGGCGTCCGCTTCCAGTTCCCGCAGCGCCTGCGCCGACAGCCCCAGTTCGACCCGGCCAAACGTGGTGCCGCCCTCGACGATCTCCCCGGCGGCGTCGAACACCCCGTCGGCGACCGCGCCAAAATCCGCGTCGGGCGCGAAAGTCCGGGCCAGGGCGGCTTCATCGCCGGCGGACACCAGCGCCCGGCCGTCCGCGTCGCGCACCCGCGCGTAGACCACCCCCGGATACATTAAGGCTTCCCGGACGAAGCTTTGCAGCGAGGCCAGATCGCTGGCGATGACGGCGCCCTTGGCGGTGACCGCGAACCCCCGGACCGTGGCCTGGGCGCGCTGGGTGAATTCCTGCTCCGCCGAACGTTCGATGAAGCGCAGGCCGCTCCAGACCAGCAGGGCGAGCAGCACCGCCTCGATGGCGGCGACGCCCAGAATGGTTTTCAGCCGGAAGGACATGGGCGGGCTAACGCTCGCCCAGTGGGTCGAGCAGCTCGATGTGAAGCTCCCGCACGTCGTTATAGTCGGCATCCTGCGCCGCTGCGATCCCCTTGAAGCCGATACCCTCCAGCGCCGCCTTGCCCGCCGGGTCGCCATCCAGCCCCAGCAGGGCGTCCCGCATCCGCTCGACCACTGCGGCGGGAACCCGCGGATGAGCGGCGATGGCGTGCGGCGTATAGCCTTGGGTGGTCCAGAGGATGCGCAGCCGGTCGCGGAGGGCGGGGTCGAGATTTTCGAAGGTCCGGGTCACCCCGCCGCCGGCCGGGTAGAGGCCCTGGGCGACGTTCAGATAAACCGAGTCGTGGGAAGCGACATACTTCGGGGTGATGGCAATCCCCTGCCGGGTCAGGGCGGCCCGCACCAGCACGGTCGCGGCGAACGCGGCGGGCGCCGGAAAGACCAGGGTCTGGTCCTTGAGTGCGGCCAGGTCCCGATAGGGCGCATCCTTGCGCACCACCACGATGCCTTTCAGCAGCCGGTCTTTTTCCCTGGCGAACACCGCGTAGCCGCGCCGCTGGTGAAAGACCGTGTAGTGATAGGGGTTCATGTAGGCGAAATCGTACTCACCCGCCGCGAGCCGCCGCTCGAACGTTGGAATGTCGGGCGCGGTGGCGAACCGCAGATTCAGGCTGGTTTTCGCTTGCAGTGCGTTGAGCACCGGCGTCCAGGTCCGCGCGAGCTCGGTGGCGGATTGCTGCGGCACAATCCCGAAGGTGTAAACCGGATTTGCCGGCGGGCCGGCTGCCAGCGTCGAGAGGGTCCACAGCAGACTGGCGGCCAGCGCGATCAGCCACGCCCACGGGCCGCCTCTCTTGAAAAATGCCGGATGGGTCGCCACGGTTTTTTCTCATTCCACGAAGGGTTGGACGATAAGATAACCATAGCTCGGAACCTTCAACACGCAATTCGTATCCCGCCCTTCGAGCAGCCTCCTTCCCTGAGGCTGGCTTGTTTCTCACCTGGCCAGGCACGGTTGGAACCGATGCCCTGTCGCCGCTGAAGGTCCACCGGGTTGGCGGACCGCCGGTTTGGCCCTGCGTAGCCACTGGAACCGAATCTTTGTTGTATCCTTATACGCGATAACCCCGTATGGGCCGTGGTTTCGCGATCGCCCACCCAACCAGAACAAGGAGCCATGCGATGCGAGAGATTCATCATGCCCTGGTGCTGAACATGCACCAGCCCCCGAACAATCTGGATCGCCTGCTCGAAACCAACGAATGGGAAGCCAAGGAAATCCTGTTCGCCTACGACCGCATGCCACGGGCGCTGTGGGACTATCAGGACATTGCCCGCGTGCATTTGTCGCTGTCCGGCACGCTGCTGGAAACGCTGTCCAATCCCAACTTCCAGGAGCGCGCCTACGGCATGGTGGACTGCGGCAAGCTGCTGTGGCACCTGCAAAATCAGCAAATGTTCGAGATTCTCGGCACCGGCTACTACCACCCGGTGCTGGCGCTGATTCCCGAGGCCGACTGGGACGAGCACATCGCCCGCTGGCAGGCCATCGCCCGCCATCTGCTGTGGCGAACCCAGTTCAACGGCTTCTGGCCGCCGGAAATGGGCTTCGACATGAAGCTGATTCCGCACCTGAAAAAGGCCGGCTACCGCTACGTCATGGTGGACTGCGAGTACGTGGACCCGGTGGACTCGATGCACTGGCAGGAGCTGCGCTACCGGCCGCACATCGCCGAATACGGCGGCGAGGAGATCGTCATCATCGTCCGCGACCGGGAACTGTCCGACGCGCAACTGGCAGGCATGGACTACGGCTGGTTCTACCACGAACTGCACGAGCGCACCAAGTGGTGCGATTTCCCACCGCTGGTGACCACCGCCACCGACGGCGACAACGGCGGCTGGTTCCGCAACGTCGCCGAGAAGGCGAATTTCTGGACCTATTTCTATCACGAAGCGATGGAGGAAATTCGCGCCGGGCATTCGACCCTGCGACCGATCTTCATCAGCGACTATCTGGACCGGTTCGGCGCCCAGGGCCGGGTCACGGTGCGGCGCGGGGCCTGGAACACCGACACCCACCACGGCTGGGATTTCCACCAGTGGCAGGGTTCCTGGATCCAGCGCGACACCATGGTCCGGGTGCACGACCTCAGCCGGGAATTTCACGCGGTGGCGCAGGCGGTGGCGAACGCCCGCGATCCCAATCCGGAGCTGGCGCGGGTGCTGAACGAGGCGCACTGGCATCTGCTGCGCGCCGAGACCAGTTGCAATTTCTACTGGGGCGAGGCCTGGGTTCACAAATCCCACGCCGATCTGGACGATGTCGCCTGGCATCTGGGCGAGGCCAAGGCGCTGCTGGGTCCGCGCTGGGTGGGCATCGCGGCGGAACCCGCCGAAACACCTACCGAGGAGGCCGCAAAACCGGCCACCGAGCCGGACGAAGCCCCGCCCACGCCAAAAGACGACTGAGGACCAAATGCTGGGCGGCCACGGAATCGGTGGCGTGGACCGGAACCGATCCCGTCGTTAACTAGTGTCTGAACGGAAATCTGGGATGTAGGTTGGGCATAAGCGAAGCGTTGCCCAACAGGATCAGGATGTTGGGCTTCGCAAGCTCAGCCCAACCTACTGGGTTTCAGGGTTTTCGTTCAGACACTAACTAGCCGCCCCGCTCTGCGTCACCGGTTGGGCTGATCCCAATCCGGGCCTGGCTGCCGCTCCAGGCGACGGGCGGCGTCGTAACCCAGATGGTCGCGGGTCAGCCGGAAACTCGGCTCGCCGCGCCGGTTGAAGCAAACCTGTTCGGCGCGGTCGCAACGCACGCCCGGCTCGGGATAGAACACGCGCTCGGGCCGCCTCGGCTCTTCCCGCCGCAAATTCCAGCGCAGCGCCCGGGCGGCGTCCCGCCCGAAATATTGCCGGGTCATCTCCACGCTGGGCGAACCACGGTAGTAGCAGATTTGCTCGACGTCATCGCAGCGCACGCCCCGTTCCGGCCGAAAGGTCTCAGCGACCGCCGGCGTCAGACCGGCGCCCATCAACAATAAACCTACACCCAACAACGAATGCCTGAGTTTCATTGCAATGCTCCCGGCCACGCTCCCGGCGGCCCATCCGCCCGGTCGCGCCCTGCCTTGTGGTTGACTTCGGGGCGCATCCTGCCCGAGCCCGAATGAACTTGCGCTGAATCCTGCCAGAGCGAATCGTTGCCCATCGGGTCTGTTTTTGGATCGTGCGTACAAATCGTGGTCGAGTGCGCTAAACTAGTCAACAGGCGATCTGTCCTGCTGGAGCCGGTCCGATGCAAGCCATGCGCTTCAATTTCCGAACTCTGTGCCGCAACGCTGCCGAGCGCGGCGGCCAGATGCAGCGCCGCCTGCTGGAAGCCCTCGGCGCGCGGCATTCGGTCAAGACGCTGCCAGAGTTCGGCATCGAGCGGGCAGCGCAACTGGCCGGTTGCACCGCCAACCATTTGCGCAATCTGGAAACGCGCGGCGAGTTGCCGGAACCCCGGATGGTAGAAGCGGGCTCGATCCAGCGGCGGATCTATAACTACAACGAAGTCAACCGCATCCGCGAAATCATCGGCAAGCGCCCCGCCCGTCCGCCCGGTGCCAGTTGCGTGCGGGTGGTGTTCTCCAATCTCAAGGGTGGGGTGGCGAAAACCACCATGTCCCTGCACTTCGCCCAGTATCTGGCGCGCGAAGGCTACCGGGTGCTGCTGGTAGACGCCGACCCGCAGGCCACGACGACTGGCGCGTTCGGCCTGATTCCCGATCTCGATCTGAACGACGGCGACGATCTGTTTCCGGCCCTGACCGAAGCGCCTATCCGGCTCGAAGCGGCGATCAAGCGCACCCACTGGGCCAATCTGGACCTGGCGCCGGCGCGGCTGGCTCTGCAATACACCGACTGGAAGCTGTCGCAGCCGGAGGAGCGCCAGAACGAAAACCTGGGACCACCGCCGGTGCGGCTGCACCGGGCGCTGAAAACGGTCGAGGATCGTTACGATGTGATCGTGGTGGACACGCCGCCCTCGCTGGGGATGCTGGCGTTGAACGCCATCGCCGCCGCCAACCTGATCGTGATGCCCATCGTCCCGCACATGTACGACATTTCCTCCAGTGTCCAGTATTTCCGCATCCTGGAGCAGGTGTGCGCGCTGTACGAGCGGGAAATCAACGTGCAGCGGCTCAACATCCTGCTGACCAAGGTGGACGCCAGCACCGAGACGCTGAACAACATCGCGGTCATCAACGGCGCCTATGGCGAACTGATTCTCAGCAATCGCATGGGCCTGACCAAGGAATTGCAGAAATCCGCCAGCGACCAGCTCAGCATCTACGAAATCGATCAGCCGCGCGGTTCCCGCGACACCTACAACCGGGCGATCATGATGCTGGACGGGGTCAATTCGGAGATCCTGCTGGCGGTGCGCCAGCTCTGGCAGCAGGAAATCCTCAGCGGCATTGAGGCCGCCGAGGCTGACCGGACGAGGATGCTGGCATGAGCCGCCGCAAATCCCTGCCGAGCCTGGGCGAGTGGATCGGCGCCGGCGGCCACCGTTTCGACGGGAACCTGCTGGGCGGAGAGCTCCGGCAACTGGATCTCGACCAGCTCGTCGCGGGCCGCTACCAGCCGCGCCAGCGCCTCGACGCGGCGTATCTGGGCGAGCTGGAACAGAGCATCCGCCAGTTCGGAGTGATCGAACCGCTGGTGGCGCGGCCGCTGGCGGATGGCAGCTACGAAATCCTGGCCGGCCACATGCGCTGGCAGGCAGCGCAACAGGCCGGCTTGCGCCAGGCGCCGGTGGTGGTGCGGGAAGCGGACGATCGAACCGCCGCCGCCATCGCCCTGGTGGAAAACCTGCTGCGCCGGGATTTGAATCCTATCGAGGAAGGCCGGGCGCTGCGGCGCCTGCGCGAGGAATTTGGGCTAACTCAGGAGCAACTGGCAGAACTGCTCGGCGTGTCGCAATCGGCGATCAGCAAGGCCCTGGGCCTGCTCAGCCTGGACCCGGCGGTGCAGGCTCTGATCGAGGATGCCCGGCTGGAAGCGGGCCACGGCAAGGTGCTGCTCGGCCTGCCGCGCGAGAGCCAGGTCCGGCTGGCCGAACAGGCGGTGGACGCGGGTTGGAGCGTGCGGGAACTGGAACGGCGGCGGACCCTGCTGGCGGCCGCGCCCCGGTCCCGGCTGGCCACACCGCGCGATCCCGATCTGGTCCGGCTGGAGGAACGGCTGCGGGAACGGCTGACCGCGCCGGTGCGGCTGCGCTACGACGCCGCCCGGGGTCATGGCCGGATCGAAATCGGCTTCGCCACTCTGGAGGAATGCGATGGGATTCTGGAACGGCTGGGGGTGGGCGAGAGAGCGGAGAGTGAGTAGGATGCGGTGACGAAGGAACCGCATCCATCACGACCGATGCGGTTCGCAAGCTCACCGCATCCTACGACTACTGATGAAACATTCGACTCAAGATACCGTCCCATGCCCCATTCCGACTCCCGTTCCAGCGAGCGGCTGCTGACCCTGGCCGAGGCCATCGCCACCGCCCTCCGTTCCATCGTGCCCATCGGCGAAACCGAGACGGTGCCCCTGCTCGAGGCCTATGGCCGGGTGCTGGCCGCCGACCTGCCGGCCCGGCTGGACGTGCCGCCAGCCGACAATTCCGCGATGGACGGCTTTGCCCTGTACCTGGCGGATTTGCGGTCGGACCAGCCGACCCTCCTGCCGGTGGTCGGGCAGGCGCTAGCGGGTCATCCGTATGCGGGGACCGTGCCGCGCGGCGCGGCAGTGCGCATCACCACCGGCGCCACCCTGCCCGACGGACCGGATGCGGTGGTGATGCAGGAACAGTGTCGAATCGCTCCGGACGAAAGCTGGATCGAGATCGAACCCAAGGTCGCCGCCCGCCTCCAACCCGGCGAGAATATCCGCCGGCGAGGCGAAGACGTGCGAGTTGGAACGGCCCTGTTAGCCAAGGGTTTGCGGTTGCGCCCCCAGGAGGTGGCGCTGGCGGCGGGACAGGGCATCACGTCGCTGGCAGTGGCGCGCCGGCTGCGCGTGGCGGTGGCCTCGACTGGCGATGAGTTGCACGAACCGGGTGCCGAACTATCTCCGGGTGGTATTTATGAATCGAACCGCTACACTCTCATTGGCCTGCTGCGACAACTGGGCTGCGCGGTGACCGATCTGGGCATTCTGCGCGACGAGCGGGATGAGGTATTGCCGGCGCTGCGGGAGGCGGCGGCGACGCACGACGTGCTGTTGACCTCCGGCGGGGTGTCGGTGGGCACGGCAGACGTGGTCAGAGAGGTGATCGCGGAACTGGGGCGGATCGCGTTCTGGCGGCTGGCGATCAAGCCCGGCAAACCGGTGACCTTTGGCTGGATCGATCATTGCATGGTATTGGGCCTGCCCGGCAATCCCGTGTCGGTGGCGGTAGCGTTCCTGCTGTTCGCCCGGCCCCTGCTGCTGAAGCAGATGGGCGCGGAGCCTGCCGAGCCCCTGCGATTGCAGGCGACAGCGGATTTCCAGTTCCGGCGCAAGCCGGGCCGGCGCGAGTGGCTGCGGGCGCGCCTGCGGCTGGATTCCGTACGAAAACCGGTGGTTGGCATCTACCCCACCAACAGCTCTGGCGCGCTGTCGTCGCTGGCCTGGGCCGACGGGCTGGTGGAATTGCCGGAGGATTGCGCCGGCGTCGCGCCCGGCGATGCAGTGGAGTATCTGCCGTTCGGCGGGCTGGGGGTGGAATAGGGTTTGCTGGAGCGGTTCAAATTGAACCACTGAGGACCGCAGGAAGTCGCAATCCTGACTGAATGACTCAATCAATGTGTCAAACCGGGTCAATAGTGGCCCCAATTTTGTGCCCGGCCTCGATCTAGTGGTTCAACGGGGGCTCGATTGAAGAATTGTAGGGTGGATTTCGCTTCGCTGATCCACCCTACTCTATCTAAACCATCCAGAAGTCAACCAAGGTCGAGTGAAGTATCAGGACATGGTCCATAGTGAAACCAGGCTTGGCACGGCGCATGAATCCGATCCAGGCTGATTGAGATTTCCCTGGCGCCAGTTCGCCGGACCGTGGATGCCCGGGACGGCTGAAAAAGATGGACGATGCGAAACACAACCGGTGTTTTGCAGGGCGGTAGCGTGCCTGAAAGCGGTTCGAGTTATAGGAGTTATACCAGTTCCCAACAGGTTTTATTGGAATAAGTGGGTGAGTAGGATGCGGTGACGAAGGAACCGCATCAATCGCGACCGATGTGGTTCGCAAGCTCACCACATCCTACGACTTCATCCCAGCGTACCTGTTAACAGTCAAAATCTACCAGGAATTGGTATTAATACCTGCTTAAGAGCGGCAGCGCGAATACAGAACGTTTGATACATGAAGAATGCAATATTTTATAATTTAACTACTTTTTTAACAACGGCTTTCGATTGATTCTTCGAGATCGCATTGCGCGTGGATACCGTTATTCCCATCTTGGAGGGGTAATGAAAATCGCTATTCTGTTTTTAGGCT
>JAGTSD010000306.1 GCA_018262135.1 Pseudomonadota bacterium
GGCATCACTCAGCACATCGGGGCGTACCATGTACGCACTCCAAAGGGGGTGGTCACCTTCCTCGACACGCCAGGCCACGCCGCCTTCACCGCCATGCGCGCGCGCGGCGCCAAGGCCACTGACGTGGTGGTACTGGTGGTGGCAGCCGATGACGGCGTGATGCCGCAAACGATTGAGGCCATTCAACATGCCCGTGCCGCCGGGGTGCCCATCGTAGTGGCGGTCAACAAGATGGACAAGTCCGGCGCCGATCCGGAGCGAGTCAAGAGCGAACTGTCGGCGCAGGGCGTCATCTCCGAGGAGTGGGGCGGCGAGACCCTGTTCACCTATGTATCCGCCAAGAGCGGGATGGGCGTGGACGAACTGCTGGACAAGATTCTGGTGCAGGCCGAGGTGCTGGAGTTGAACGCACCGGTAGATGGCCTGGCCAAGGGCGTGGTGATCGAGTCGCGGCTGGACAAGGGTCGTGGCCCGGTGGCGACCGTACTGGTCCAGAGCGGCACCCTGCGCAAGGGCGACATGATCCTGAGCGGCCTGGAATACGGCCGGGTGCGCGCCATGCTCAACGAGACCGGCCAGAACGTCAACGAGGCCGGCCCCTCGATTCCGGTGGAAGTCCTGGGCCTGTCCGGTACGCCCAAGGCGGGCGACGACGTGATCGTGGTCGCCGACGAGCGCAAGGCGCGTGAAATCGCCCTGTTCCGCCAAGGCAAGGCCCGCGAGGAACAGACGCGCAAGCCGGTGCTGGATATCGAGGGCATCTCCAGGCAGTTCGAGGCCGGGGAAATCAATATTCTCAACGTGGTGCTCAAGGCCGACGTGCAGGGTTCTGCCGAGGCTATCGTGGATGCGCTGACCCGGCTGTCCACTCCAGAGGTGCAGGTCAAGATCATCGCCAGCGGCGTTGGCGGCATCAACGAGTCCGACGTGAATCTGGCCAAGACCTCGGGCGCGCTCCTGATCGGCTTCAACGTGCGCGCCGACAGCGTCGCCAAGAAGCTGGCCGACGAGGAAGGGCTGAAACCAAACTACTACAGCGTCATCTACGAACTGATTGATGACGTGAAACGCGCCATGATCGGCATGCTCAAACCGGAGTTCAAGGAACAGATCATCGGCCTGGCCGAGGTGCGCGGCGTGTTCCGTTCGCCCAAGTTCGGGGTGGTGGCCGGCTGCATGGTCATGGACGGGGTCGTGCGCCGTAGCAACCCGATCCGGGTGTTGCGCAACAACGTGGTGATTTTCGAGGGTGCGCTGGATTCGCTGCGCCGGTTCAAGGATGATGTGACCGAGGTGCGCGCCGGCATGGACTGCGGGATGGGTGTGAAGAATTACAACGACATCCGCGAAGGTGATCAGATCGAGGTCTTCGAGCGGGTACAGGTGCAGCGTACCCTGTAAAGCCTGGATGGAGCAAGGTGGAATCATGGCCCATAGCGCCGCCCCGCGCACCCGCCGCATCGGCGAGCAGATTCGCCGCGATCTGGCGGAACTGATTCGCGCCGAGCTGCGCGACCCACGCCTGACGCTGGTCTCCACAACCAGCGTCGAGGTCAGCCGCGATCTGGCGCATGCGCGGATTTACGTCACCGCCGTCTGCGAGCCGGGTGAACGGGCCGAATTGGTGGCCGAACTCAACCGGGCCGCGCCGCTGCTGCGCCGGGAGCTGGGGCGGCGACTGCGCACCCGTACTGTGCCAAAGCTGGAATTCCGCTACGACGAGACCGTCGAGCGCGGCGCCCGGCTGTCGGCGCTGATTGATGCGGCGGTGGCCGCCGACGCCGAGCGGCATCATGGCGACGCCTACCCGGAGGATGCCGAGTGACCGGCCGCCGCGACCGTCGTCCAGTTAGCGGCGTGTTGCTGCTGGACAAGCCGGTCGGCTGGACCTCCAACGCGGCGCTGCAAGCGGTCAAGCGGCTGTACCGGGCGCAAAAGGCCGGTCATACCGGCAGCCTCGATCCACTGGCCAGCGGTCTGTTGCCGATCTGTCTGGGTGAGGCTACCAAACTGTCGGGGTTGTTGCTGAATGCCGACAAGGGTTATCGCTTCACCTGTTGGTTGGGAGTGACGACTACCACTGGCGACGCCGAGGGTGAAATTCTCGCCACCCGGCCGGTTGGACCGCTAAGCCGGGAGCGGGTGGAAGCCACGCTGCGGCGCTTCACCGGCGTGATTCAGCAGACGCCGCCAATGTACTCGGCGCTCAAGCGCGACGGCCAGCCACTGTACAAGCTGGCGCGCAAGGGCATCGAAGTCGAACGCGCGCCGCGCGAGGTGAGGATTCACGAACTGCGGTTGCTGCGGCTGGACGACGAGGAACTGGAATGCGAGCTGCGCTGTTCCAAGGGAACCTACGTGCGAACGCTGGCTGCCGACCTCGGCGAGGTGCTGGGCTGCGGCGCGCACATCGTGGCGTTGCGCCGCACTGCGGTGGAACCTTATGAAGCCGGCCGGATGGTGACGCTGGAGGCGCTGCGCGAGCGGGCGGAACAGGGTTTGGCGGCGCTGGATGCAGTGCTGTTGCCCGCCGACAGTGCGCTGCCGGACTGGCCGACAGTGCAGGTGCGCGGCGACGCCGCCTTTTATCTGCGGCAGGGCCAGCCGGTCTTGGTCCCGCGCGCCCCGACCCAGGGCTGGGTGCGGTTGTACGAAGGCGAGGAGCGGTTTCTGGGCATCGGTGAGATTCTCGACGATGGCCGGGTCGCGCCCCGCCGGTTGTTGCTCTAAACCGTTGAGCCTTGGGGCTTGCTTGTTGATTGTCGCCGCCAAGGTTAGTATTTTTGTTTGAGTTTGCTTGACTGATTGAATTCGAACTGGAGTTTTTCATGCCCCTCAACACCGAACAGAAGTCCCAGATCGTGCGGGATTATCAGCGCGACCCCGCCGATACCGGCTCGCCGGAAGTCCAGGTCGCGTTGCTGACGAATCGCATCAATGGCTTGCAGCCGCATTTCGGCGAGCACAAGAAGGACCATCATTCCCGGCGCGGGCTGCTGAAGATGGTCAACCAGCGTCGCAAGCTGCTGGACTACCTGAAGAAAAAGGATCTGCAACGCTATCAGGGCCTGATCAGCCGCCTCGGCCTGCGCCGCTGAGGTTTTCCATCGCTCTTTCGCCGCACAGGACGCTTTCGTGACGCCCATCAAGAAGACATTTCAGTACGGCCAGCATACCGTGACGCTGGAAACGGGCGAAATCGCCCGGCAGGCCAGTGGCGCGGTGGTGGTCAACATGGCCGACACCGTGGTGTTGGTGACCATGGTCGCCGCCCGGGAAACCGAGGAAGGCCGGGACTTCCTGCCCCTGCGGGTGGACTATCAGGAGCGTAC
>JAGTSD010000307.1 GCA_018262135.1 Pseudomonadota bacterium
TTTGGGGACTGCGCTTTCCGGAGTTGATCGCTAAACTGCCCTCCGGCGTGATGATTGCCGCCGTGCGGCGGCAACATCGTAACCGCCTGCCATCGGATGACTTGGTGCTCCAGCAGGATGACGTGCTGCTGGCCACGGCGACGGACAAGGTGGCGCTGCAAAACGCCATTGCGCTGCTGGGGGAACTTCAACCGGGACGCATCGCCACTCATCGCGAGGATTTTGACTACATCCGGGTTTTTGCGTCGAAGCGTAGTGTGGTTGGTTGCGCGCTCGGTGACCTGGAGTTTCCGCCCGGCGTGGAATGCTCGATCGTCCAGATTCGGCGCGGCGACAGCGACCTGCTGCCCAGCCCGGAGTTGATCCTGGAGATTGGTGACCGCGTCGGCGTGTTCGTTCCCAGGGACCAGATCGAGACCATCCGGTCCTTCTTTGGTGATTCGATCAAGGGCACGGCGGATTTCAGCTACATTTCGATTGGCATCGGCGCCGCGCTCGGTCTGCTCGTCGGCATGATTCCCCTGGTTATGCCCGGTCTGGGCAAGCTGACTTTGGGCCTGGCCGGTGTGCTGCTGCTGGCGCTCGTGCTCGGCAAGATCAGGCGCACCAGGGCTTTGGTCTGGACCATGCCCTTGTCGGCCAACCTGGTGCTGAGAAACTTCGGCCTGACCATCTTTTTGGCCCAGGTCGGACTGGCTTCGGGTCCGAAGTTTTTCGCCACAGTCAGCACGACAGGCGCCAGCTTCTTGCTTTATGGCGCGTTGATCGCGTTGTCGCTGGTGCTGATCACGGCGTTCTTCTGTCTGGTCGTTTTCCGCTTGCCGTTTGATACCGCGATGGGCGTAGTCTCCGGCGCGACCGGCAATCCGGCGATTCTTGCTTTCGCCAGCCGCGTAGCGCCCACCGACCGGCCGGATGTGGGATACGCGATGATCTTTCCCTCGATGACCATCGTCAAGATTCTGTTCGCCCAGATTGTGGTCGCATTGTTGGGTAGCTGACTTGCCTCCCGCTCGGGTCAAGCAAAACAGGATTTCATACCCTCTGTATATCGGAGATGCCTGGATGAAGATTGCCGTATTCAGCGCCAAGCGCTACGACCGTGAGTTCCTGAATGCCGCCAATGCCAGCGCCGGCCATCAACTGCGCTATTTCGATGAGCCCCTCGACCGTGAATCGGTCGGCCTGGCCGCTGGTTACGACGTGGTCTGTATTTTTGTCAATGACCAGGCGGATGCCGAGGTACTCCAGGCGCTCGCCGCCGGCGGTACACGCCTGGTGGCTTTGCGCTGCACCGGTTTCAACAACGTCGACCTGAAGGCCGCCGGGCAGTTGGGGCTCAAGGTCGTCCGGGTGGTCAGCTATTCGCCTCATTCGGTGGCCGAGCACGCCGTGGCGCTGCTGCTGGCGATCAACCGCAAAATTCATCGCGCCTACAATCGCACTCGCGATTCGAACTTCGCACTGGACGGGTTAATGGGGTTCGATCTGCACGGCAAGACGGTCGCCGTGGTGGGAACCGGCAAGATCGGTTACGTTTTTGCCCAGATCATGCTGGGCTTCGGTTGTGAAGTGATCGGCTACGACAAGTATCCATCGGATGCGTTTAAGGCGCTCGGCGCCCGCTATGCCGAACACGGGGAAATCGGCGCCAGGGCCGATATCGTTTCTCTGCATTGCCCGCTGACGCCGGAAACGCATCACATCATCAATGCGGACACGCTGGCGCGGGCGAAACGGGGCGCGCTGCTCATCAACACCAGCCGTGGTGGATTGATCGATACCGAGGCGGTCATCCAAGCCCTGAAAAGCGGCCAACTGGGTGGCCTGGCGCTGGATGTTTACGAGCAGGAGGCCGATCTGTTCTTCCGGGACTTGTCGAGCACCATCATTACCGATGACGTGTTCCAGCGCCTGCTGTCTTTCCCCAATGTCATCGTTACCGGCCATCAGGCCTTCTTCACTCAGGAGGCGATCACGACGATCTGCGAGACCACTATCAACAGCGTTACCCAGTTCGCTAAGGGGTTGCCTCTGACGGATGAGATCAAGGCTGTTTGAAATTCATTCCCGAAGTGTTTTGACAAAGTAGCAGATACGATCTTTACGAGGAAAAAACCATGAAATCAAAAATCTTCAATTCATTGTTCGTGCTGTGCGTCCTGCTGGTCGCCGGTTGCGCCACGCCCCAGGGAGACACCGCCGCCGAGCAGCGGGCCAGCATCCAGCAGATGGCCCAGGACACCCTGGCCGAGGCCTATCGCCTGAATCCCGGCCTCCAGAACAGGGTCAAGCGGGCGGCGGGCTACGGCGTGTTCAGCAATCGGAGCACCAAGTTCATGATTATGAGTTCCGGCAACGGCTACGGCCTGGTGCGCGACAACCGCACTGGCCGGGACACCTACATGCGCATGGCCGAGGTGGGCGCCGGACTGGGGTTCGGGATCAAGGACTTTCGGGCCGTGTTCGTCTTCCGGGACGGGCAAACCCTGCGCCAGTTCGTCGACAGCGGCTGGGATTTCGGGGGCGATGTGGGTGCGGCGGCCAAGACCCGCACGGAGGGCGGACAGGTCAGCGCCGGAGCGTCCGCCCAAGGCATTGAAATTTACCAGTTCACCGACCGGGGCCTGGAACTGGCCGCGACCGTCGCCGGCACCAAGTACTGGCGGGATGAAGAGTTGAACGCCGGGCGGAGCCGTTAGACCCGGTTGGGAGCCACATCCTCTCCCGCAAGCGGGAGAGGAGCATTGAACGCTTCCAGGTTATTGATTGCTCCAGCCGGAAGCGGGTGGCGAGACCACTTCGTACACGACGTTCGGACCGTCGTAACGGGGGGCGTAGTAGGTGCCGCCACAGTTTTGGTAGGTCACGCCATCGGCGACGAACGTGCTGCAACTCGGCGGCAGCGTGGACACGATAGCGCCCACGGCGACCGCCGTTCCCACCGCCACCGCCCCCGCGCCCACCGGATAACCCCAGTGGCGGTCCACATCGACATCCACATTGCGATTGATATTGACGTCCCGGTTGACGTTGACATCCCGGCGGCTGTAGTCGCCCCGGTTGAAGTCGCGACCACCGCCGCCGACGTTGGCCCGTGGCGCCCTGATTTCATGTCCGCCGCCACCGCTAAAACCGCCACCGCGGCCACCCCCGCCAAAACCACCGCCGCGGCCGCCACCGCGGGCTTCCACCTCAGCGCTGACCAGCGCCAGCGTCGGTCCCAGGATCAGGGCGACAGTCAGCGCCCGCTTCAAGTATGTTGAACGTGCAGAGTGCATGGTGAAATCCTCCCGTGGTTACTGGGCGGCTTTCGCCGGCCGGGCCGCTG
>JAGTSD010000308.1 GCA_018262135.1 Pseudomonadota bacterium
TCTACGGCAAAGACCACACCGACTCCTTCCTGATGGTGGAAAGCGGCCGCGCGGCGGCGTTCGTCATGGACGACATCCTGATCGCCGGTCTGATCGCCAACGCCAAGAATCCAGGCGACTTCGCCATCGTCGGCCCATCGCTGCGCGACGAACCCTATGGGGTGATGCTGCGCAAGGATGACGCCCCATTCAAGGCGCTGGTGGACAAGACGCTGATCGGCCTGATGAAGTCGGGCGAGGCAGAAAAGCTGTACACCCAATGGTTCCTCAACCCCATCCCGCCGCGCGGCGTCAACCTCAACTTCCCGATGAGTCCAGCCCTGAAGGCGGCCTTCGCAACGCCGACCGACAAGGGTGTGGAATAATGTAGCTGATCGCGCCGGGGCGAACCCTGCCCCCGGTCGCCCGCCGCTGGCGTCGGCCAGCATCTCAGGAATCGCCCATGAACTATCACTGGGATTGGCTATTTTTTTTCCAGGAAGCTGACGACGGCCTGATGTATTACCAGTGGGTCCTGTCCGGTCTGGGCTGGACGGTGGCCGTCTCGCTAACCTCGCTGGCGATTGCCCTGCTGCTCGGTTCGGCGTTCGGCGTCATGCGCACCACGCCCAACCGCTGGTTGATCGCCATTGGCGACACCTATGTGGACGTGTTCCGCAATATCCCGCTGATCGTCCAGCTCTTCCTGTGGTTCTTCGTCCTGCCGGAACTGGTCCCGCGCGACATCGGCCTCTGGATGAAGCAGGACCTGCCCTACTTCGTGACCGCCGTCATCGGCCTGGGCCTGTTCACCGGGGCGCGCATCGCCGAACAGGTCAAAGCCGGCATCAATTCCCTGTCGCGCGGCCAACGTTTCGCCGGCCTGGCGCTGGGCTTCACCGAATGGCAGACCTACCGCTACGTGCGCCTGCCCATGGCCTACCGCATCGTGCTGCCGGCGCTGACCTCGGAAGCGATGAACGTTTACAAAAATTCGGCGGTCACCTACTCGGTCGGCATTCTCGAACTCTATTTCCAGTACAAGCAGATCATCGAGAAAACCTCGCAGGTGCTGGAAATCACCATCGTCATCACCCTCGCCTACTTCGTGGTGGCTTTTGCCACCAACCGGTTGTTCGCCTGGATCGAGCAGCGCAGCCGGGTGCCCGGCATGATCGCCGGCGGCCAGGGAGGCAAGTAATCATGGGTGATTTCGATTTCTCGATCATCGCCACCAACTGGCGCTTTCTGGCCGAAGGTCTGCGCTACACGGTGCAGGTCACCCTGACCGCCATGGTGGGCGGCATCCTGCTCGGCACCCTCCTCGCGCTGATGCGGCTGGCGTCGCTCTGGCCGTTGCAGTGGCTGGCGGCGGCTTACATTAATTTCTTCCGCAGCGTGCCGCTGGTGCAGGTCATCCTGGCGGTTTACCTGATCCTGCCGCTGCTGTTGCAGTTCCTGACCGGCCGGCTGATCCCGATCGGCGCCGATAATTCGGCCTACTTTACCTTCACCATCTTCGAGGCCGCCTATTACGCCGAGATCATCCGTTCCGGCATCCAGTCGGTGCCACGCGGCCAGGTCGCCGCCGGCTACGCGCTGGGTTTCACCTACAGCCAGACCATGCGGCTGGTGGTGCTGCCCCAGGCCTTCCGCAACATGCTGCCGGTGCTGTTGACGCAAACCATCGTGCTGTTCCAGGACGTGTCGCTGGTGTACGCCATCGGCGCAACCGACTTCTTCGGCGCCGCCGACAAGATCACCCAGCGCGACCTCCGTCCGGTCGAGATGTACACCACCGTGGCCGTGGTCTATTTTGTCCTCTGCTTTGCGCTGTCGCGACTGGTCAAGTACTTGCAGTCCCGCATCGCCATCATCCGCTGAACATCCGGAATTCCCACCCATGATCGCTATCAATAATGTTTCCAAGTGGTACGGCGACTTCCAGGTGCTGACCGACTGCACGACCCGCGTGGCCAAGGGCGAAGTGGTGGTCGTCTGCGGTCCATCCGGCTCCGGCAAATCCACCCTGATCAAATGCGTGAATGCGCTGGAACCGTTTCAGAAAGGCAGCGTCGTGGTCAATGGCATCGCGGTCGAAGATACCAAGACCAACCTGCCCCGATTGCGCGCGCAGGTGGGCATGGTGTTCCAGCACTTCGAACTGTTCCCGCACATGACGATCACTCAAAACCTGACGGTCGCCCAGATGAAGGTGCTGGGTCGCGGCAAGGAAGAAGCCCTGGACAAGGGGCTGAAGCTGCTCGACCGCGTCGGCCTCAAGTCGCAGGCGGACAAGTTCCCCGGCCAGTTGTCGGGCGGCCAGCAGCAGCGCGTGGCCATCGCCCGCGCGCTGGCGATGGACCCGATCTGCATGTTGTTCGACGAACCCACCTCGGCGCTCGATCCCGAAATGATCAACGAGGTGCTGGACGTGATGGTGCAACTGGCGCGCGAAGGCATGACCATGATGTGTGTCACCCACGAGATGGGGTTTGCGCGCAAGGTGGCGCACCGGGTCATCTTCATGGATCAGGGCGCCATCGTGGAGGATGCAACCAAGGATGACTTCTTCGGCAAGCCGCGTTCCGAGCGCGCGCAGAGCTTCCTTGCCAAGATCCTGCAGCACTAGGGTGCGGCAATTTGTCGCATCCCAGCCCACGCCCCAGCAATTTATCATGGAAAAAGAATCACTAACCGGATTCAAACGCATCTTTCCACCACTCCAACAGCAGGTTCACTTCCATGAGCGATTCCATTCAGGCCGACCGCCGTCAGATTCTTCGCCTTCTTGCCGTCACGACTGCTGCCGCTGGCGCTGCCGCCCTGAGTCCGCCGGCGCTGGCCGCGAAATGCGATACCGACGGCACGCCGCTGCAATTCACGCCCAAGACTGCGCCGGACCCCAATCCGCAGGATAACGACATCGCCAAGTATCCCAAATGCCCGTACTGCGCCATGGACCGCAAGCAGTACCACCACAGTCGTCATCTGGTGCATTACCAGGATGATCTGGTGGATGGCACCTGTTCCCTGCACTGCGCCGCGATCAGCCTGGCGCTGAACCTGGACCGGGGGCCGAAAGCGATCTATGCCGCCGATTTCGGCGCAAAAGCCGATCCCAAGCCCCTGGTCAACGTGGATGCGGCTACCTACCTGATCGGTTCCAAGCTGCCGGGGGTGATGACCGCGCAAAGCAAGGTCGCCTTTGGTTCCAAGGCCGACGCTGAAGCCGCCAAGGCTAAAGAGGGTGGCGAACTGGGCGATTTCGATGCCGCGCTGAAGGCTGCCTATCAAAGCATGGCCAACGATACGCTGATGATCCGCAAGAAGCGGGCGGAAAAGCGTGGCGCCTCTGCCAAGCCAGTGACGAAGACCAAAAAAAGACCGGCTGGTACACGAGGCAGCCAGCCGGGCTAAAACTTTAAGATTATGGCCGGCCCAGCATAACCAACGATCCGGCCCTGGGAACGAAGTGCGACAATATGCCGCAGCGCCTCGGCCTTCGCTGATGAGCGCCTCATGTTCCCGCTAGGACCGGACCGGCCGCTTGGCCAGCTTGCGTTGCAAGGTGCGGCGGTGCATCCCCAACTGCCGCGCGGTGGCGGAAATGTTGCCGTCGTTGTCGCGCAGCACCCGCTGAATGTGCTCCCATTCCAGGCGATTGACGCTCAGGGGACGGGCGTTGACCGGCGCGGCGGGATCGCCCGTGGTCGCCGCGAAGGCCGCTGCCACTTGATCGGCGTCAGCCGGCTTGGGCAGATAGTTGACCGCCCCGAGCTTGATCGCCTCTACCGCCGTAGCGATGCTGGCGTAACCGGTCAGCACCACGATCCGGGTCGCCGGGTCCAGCGCGAGCAGTTCCGGAATCAGCAGCAGCCCGGAATCGCCAGCCAGATTGAGATCTACCACCGCATACTCCGGCGGGTCCGCCGCCGCCAGTCGCAGCGCCGTGGCGCTGTCCGGCGCCGTGGCGACCGCGAAGCCGCGCCGGCTCAACGCCAGCCCCAACACCCGGCAAAAGGTCGGGTCATCATCCACCAGCAGCAGACTGGAGCGGTCGTTCGGGTCCACGGCATCCATCAGACGGTCCCCGCGTTAGGCGGGCAAATCCACCCGGGTGCAGGTTTCTCCCTTGGGATCGCGCCACAGGCTCACCCGGCCGCCCAGCCGCTCCAAGGCGGCGTTAGCCAGCAGCAGGCCAATGCCCGCGCCCTCCTCCTTGGTGGAAAAGAACGCTTCGCCGGCGCGGCGCAGCGCTTCCGGCGTCAAGCCCGCGCCCTGGTCCCGAATCTCGATCACCACTCGCTCGCCCTCCCAACGCCCTTCCAGGTTCACGCTGTGCGGACTGGCGTCGGCGGCATTGTTGAGCAGGTTGAGGAGGGTCTGGCTGACGGTCTGCGGGGCGGCCACAGTGGGCACGGGCGACGACCCGGCGCAACGCACCGCCAGCGGCACGCCCGGCCGCAGCAGTTGCCAGCGGGTGCGGATCTGTTCCAGCAGCGCATCCAGCGGCTGCGTCGTTTCCCGGTCGGCGGCCAGGTTGGCGCTGCGCAGCAGGTCGCCGAGGATGGCCTTGCAGGCGTCCACCTGCTGGCGCAGCACGCTCAGGTCAGCGCGAAGTTCTGCGTCGCTGTCGTGGCTGTGTTCCATCTCGCGGGCCAGCACGGCGATGGTGGACAGCGGCGTGCCCAGTTCGTGCGCCGCGCCCGCCGCGAACAGCCCCAAGGTAAGAATCTGCTCGTCGCGTAACGCCTGTTCGCGCAGTTGCGCCACCTGACGATCCCGGAGGCGCAGGGCCGTCGCCAGTCGCGCCACGAACCCGGCGATCAGCAGCGCGCTGATAGCGAACACCAGCCACATCCCCCACAGATGGATCTCAAAGCCGGGACTGTAGCAGGTGAAAATGCCGGGCAAGGGCCAGTAATGGAACATCAAGACGGTGTAGAGCGCCACGGTGACCGCCGTCATCACCCAGACCTGACCGACCGGCAACAAGGTGGCAGCGACGATCAGCGGCAGGAGCAGCAGCGACACGAATGGGTTGCTCGCGCCCCCGCTGAAAAACAGCAGCAGCGCCAGCGCCAGCACGTCGAGTTGCAGGTACGCGAACAACTCCCAGGCCGTCACCGGCTTCCGCCGCCGGGCGAATGGATGCACGGCCACGAACGCCAATGCTCCCCAGCCCAGAAACAGCGCCACCACCAGAACCGGCAGCGGTTGCGGCGGCG
>JAGTSD010000309.1 GCA_018262135.1 Pseudomonadota bacterium
GGTCGGGTCTATGTCATAGCCAATGGCCGCGCCGGTCGCCGCGCCGAGCAGGGCGCCACTGGTGGCGTAGTAGTTGGGGGGAGAGCCGGGCGGGGGCGGGACGCAGGCTGTGCCCAAGCCCAACACCGCCGCTGCGAAGGCGATTTTGAATGGTGCGCGCATTGCGAGTTCTCCAGGTTGATCGAGCGGGTAGCGAAACCAGGTGAAAAAAGTGGCGGCGACCGTCACGCAAGCGCTCGTAGCGCCGCCCCAAGCCCACATGCACCCACACTGGTTACGACGTAGTATCCGACTCAGCAGGTGAATGTTGCCTGAATGCCGTTTATTTTGACGGTAGGATGGCGGTAATCCTGTCAAGCGTAGCCGCCGCCCACCAGCCGCGGGCCGATCAGGGCGGCTCGCCAGCCATGCCGCAGCGGCGACTCCAGCCCGGCCAGCAGGTTCTCCACATCCCGCCGGTCGGCGCAGACCTGCGGTGGAATGCCGTATTCGTTCGCCCGGGCCGCGATCAGAGTCAGCCATTCATCCACTCGCACCACTTGCTCGGGAGTCAGGCGGGGCCGGGGAGGGCGGTTCGGCCACTGCTCCGGCGGTTCGGTGCGGGCGGCGGCGATCCGCGCCAGCAGCGCTTCACCGTGCCGCTGCAGGGTTGCCGCCGGCAGACCGCGAATCCGTTGCAACTGTTCCATATCTCCGGGCATCCGCCGGGCCAGTTCGAGCAGTACGGCGTCACCCAGAATCCAGCGGCGTGGCCGGTCGTGGGCGGTGGCTCGCTCCTCGCGCCAGGCCGCCAGCGCGCGCAGCACCGCCCGCTGCACGCCGCTTAACCGGTCATGCTCCCGAATCCGTCGCCAGGCTTCCCGGGGTTGCAGCCGATAGCGGTCGGGATGACAGAGCGCCTGGAAATCCTCGGCCAGCGCTTCCAGCCAGCCGCGTTCCCGCAACGCCGCAAGCTGCCTGGGGTACAGGCCCCGCAGATAGCGCACGTCGTCGGCCGCGTAGGCCAGCCATTCCGGAGCCAGCGGCCGATGCCGCCAGTCGGCGCGCGTATGCGCCTTGTCCAGTTCCACGCCGAGCAGTTGTTGCACCAGCGCCGCGTAGCTGAGTTGGTGGCCCTGCCCCAGCACCAGCGCCGCCAGTTGGGTGTCGAACACGGGAACCGGCGCCGCGCCGCGCAAGTGGTAAAAGAGTTCCAGGTCCTGATGCGCGGCGTGCAGCACCTTGGTGATGGCAGGATCGTAGAGCAGGTCCAGCAGGTAATCCAGCGACGGCAGCGCCAGCGGATCAACGCAGGCAATCTGGTCGGGAGTGGCAATCTGGATCAGGCAGAGCTGGGGGTAAAACGTCTGTTCGCGGATGAATTCGGTATCCAGCGCGATCCACGATACGCCGCGCAGGCGGGTACAGAACTCGGTCAGCGCGGCTTGATCGACGATATAGCGGAAGTCGCTCATTCCCGCCGCCAGACACCGGATTTGCCTCCGGTCTTTTCCAGCAGGCGGATGTCGGTCAGCGTCATGCCCCGGTCCACTGCCTTGCACATGTCGTAGACCGTCAGCAGCGCGACCTGGACCACGGTCAGGGCTTCCATTTCCACCCCGGTACGGCCCTGGGTTTCCACGGTAGCCTGGCAACGGACCGCGTTTTTAGCCGCAACCGGCTCCAAATCCACCGCTACCCGGGTCAGGGCCAGCGGATGGCAGAGAGGAATGAGATCGGCGGTACGCTTGGCGGCCATGATGCCAGCGATGCGCGCCACGCCCAGTACGTCGCCCTTGGCGTGCGCGCCGGCCACGATCCGTTCCAGCGTGGCCGGGCGCATGACAATCCATCCCTCGGCGATCGCCGCCCGGCGCGTGACGTCCTTGTCGCCCACGTCCACCATGTGGGCTTCGCCGGCGGCGTTGAAATGACTCAGTTCGGCCACGGTCCTACTTCATGGCCACCAGCAGTGGCACGATCAGCAACGCGACAATGTTGATGATCTTGATCAGCGGGTTGACCGCTGGTCCGGCGGTATCCTTGTAGGGATCGCCGACGGTATCGCCAGTCACCGCCGCCTTGTGCGCCTCGGAACCCTTGCCGCCGAAGTTGCCGTCCTCGATGTATTTCTTGGCATTATCCCAAGCACCACCGCCGGCGGTCATGGAAATCGCCACGAACAGGCCGGTGACAATCGTGCCCATGAGCAGGCCACCCAGCGCCTTCGGCCCGGCTTCGGGACCCATCAGCCACGCCATGCCGAACGCGACCACGATGGGCGTCAGCACCGGCAACAGCGAGGGGATGATCATCTCCTTGATCGCCGCCTTGGTCAGCAGATCCACCGCCTGCGAATAGTCGGGCTTGGTGGTGCCTTCCATGATGCCGGGGATCTCCCGGAATTGCCGGCGCACCTCGACCACCACGCTGCCAGCGGCGCGACCGACCGCTTCCATCGCCATCGCCCCGAACAGGTACGGGATCATGCCACCGATGAACAGGCCGATGATGACCACCGGGTCGGTCAGGGAAAAATCAACCTGAATATGGGCGAGTTCCAGCTTGTGCTCGAAGTCGGCGAACAGCACCAGCGCCGCCAGCGCCGCCGAGCCAATGGCGTAGCCCTTGGTGACGGCCTTGGTGGTGTTGCCCACCGCATCCAGCGGGTCGGTGATGCCGCGAATCTTCTCGTCCATTTCCGCCATTTCGGCGATACCGCCAGCGTTGTCGGTGATCGGACCGTAGGCGTCCAGGGCGACGATGATGCCCGCCATGGATAGCATCGAGGTGGCGGCAATGGCGATGCCGTACAGGCCCGCCCAGGAGTAGGTGAGGCCAATACTGAGGCAGACGGCGAGCACGGGCATCCAGGGCGCCTTCATCGATAATGCCAGACCGGCGATGATGTTGGTGGCGTGGCCGGTGGTGCAGGCTTCCGCCAGCTTGCGCACCGGGCTGAATTCGGTCGCGGTGTAGTACTCGGTGACCACCACCATCGCGGCGGTCAGGCCCAGCCCCACCAGCGCCGAACCCCAGAGGCCCCAGACATGCTGGCCACCCATCAGCACCCAGATCACGGGCAGGAAAGCCACGGCGGAAATGCCGCCAGCCACCGCCAGGCCGCGGTACAGCGCGTTCATGATCTTCTCGCCTTCCCGGGCCTTGACGAAACCGCAGCCGATGATCGAGGCGATGATGGATACGCCGCCCATGACCAGCGGCAGGGCGACAGCGTTCTGGATGAGATCCGCGCCAAAAACTTGCGCGCTCAGACTGCCCACCAGCATGGTGGCGATGATGGTCACGGCATAGGTCTCGAACAGGTCGGCGGCCATGCC
>JAGTSD010000047.1 GCA_018262135.1 Pseudomonadota bacterium
CCGCGACATTAATCCCCTGCTGCCTTATGGGCCGGCTGGCCGGGGCTGGCACACGCTGCTGACCGAGATCCAGATGCTGTTTCATCACCACCCGGTCAACCGGGCGCGCGAGGAGCGCACCCAGCCGTTGATCAACAGCGTCTGGTTCTGGGGGGGCGGCGTCCGCCCGACCGGCGCCCGCGCGCCCGCGGCGGGCCTGTACGCCAACGATCCGCTGACCCGCGGGCTGGCGCGACTGGCGAACGCAGCCGTCGCGCCGGTTCCCGAACACGCCGGTGATTGGCTGGACAGCGCCGCCGGGGAATCCGGCAGCCTGGTGGTGTTGGAAACGATGCGCTACGACACGGCGGACGACGACCTGGCAGCCTGGGCCGATCATGCCGCGGAACTGGAAGAGACCTGGTTCGCGTTCTGTCGCCGGTGGTTGCAAACCGGCAAGCTGGCGGCCTTGCATCTCTACCCCGGCAACGGGTGGGTTTATACGCTGACTGGCGCCGCCCGCTGGCAGTTCTGGCGGCGATCCCGGCTGCTGGCTGATTATCTGCGCTGATTTTTCCATCAACCCAACCGCCGTATGCGGACGACTCGCGCAAAACGGCCATCATTGGATCGAACCGGCCTCGCCCTGAATTTTTATGCCTACTGTCATCGTCCGCCGTCCCAGCTCCAATTCGCCCGCTTTGCCGGTTTCTCCGCTGCTCCAGCGCATTTATGCGGCGCGCGGCGTGTGTTCCGCCGACCAACTCGACCATCGCTTGCAAAGGCTGCCCCTGCCGTCGTCGCTGACCGGCCTGGCCGAATCACTGACGCTGTTGGAAAACGCGCTGCGCCAGCGGCAGCGAATCACCATCGTTGCAGACCTCGACGCCGACGGTGCCACCAGTTGCGCCCTGGCAGTGCGGGCGCTGCGCGCCCTGGGCGCGGCGGACGTGCGCTACGTGGTGCCCAACCGTTTCGTCCACGGCTACGGGCTGACCCCGGAAATCGTCGCGGTGGCCGCCCGGGATCGGCCAGACCTGCTGATTACCGTGGACAACGGCATCTCCAGTCACGAAGGAGTCCGGGCGGCCCAGGCGTTGGGGATGCGGGTGCTGATCACCGACCATCACCTGCCTGGTCCCAGCCTTCCGGCCGCCGATGCCCTGGTCAATCCGAACCAGCCGGGCGATGCGTTCCCCTGCAAGCAACTGGCCGGCGTCGGCGTCATCTTCTATGTGCTGTTGGCGCTGCGAGCCCGGCTGCGGGAGAACGGCTGGTTCACATTGTGTGGACTGCCCGAGCCGAACATGGCGCAATTTCTCGATCTGGCGGCAGTGGGTACGGTCGCCGACGTCGTGTCGCTGGCTCACGCCAACCGCGTGCTGGTCGAGCAGGGCTTGCGGCGCATTCGCGAAGGCCGGTGCGTTCCCGGCATCACTGCGCTGTTCCACATCGCCGGCCGCTCGATGGCGCGAGCGAGCGCTGCCGATATCGCCTTTCAACTCGGGCCGCGCCTGAATGCCGCTGGCCGGCTGGCCGACATGAGCCTGAGTATTGACTGCCTGCTCTGCGACGATCCGGCCCGGGCGCTGGAGTTGGCCCGGGAACTGGATCGGCTCAACCGCGAGCGGCGCGTGATCGAAACCGAAATGCGGGCGCAAGCGCTCGATAACCTGGAACAACAGCCATTGATGGATGGCGAACTGCCGTTCGGGCTGTGCCTGTTCGATCCGGACTGGCATCCCGGCGTGGTCGGCATCGTGGCTGGGCGAATTCGGGAGCGGGTTCATCGGCCGGTGATCGCCTTCGCGCCCGACAACCACCCCGGTCAGTTGCGCGGGTCGGCGCGCTCGGTACCCGGCTTGCACATCCGCGACGTGCTGGCGACCCTCGATGCGCGCCAGCCGGGACTGATCGGGCGTTTCGGCGGTCACGCCGCTGCTGCCGGCCTGAGTTTGCCGGCCACCCACCTGTCCGCTTTTCAAAGCGCCTTCGATGCCGAGGTGCGCGGGCAACTGCGGCCCGAAGATCTCAACGGCTGTTTGTGGAGCGATGGCGAGCTGGAACCGGCGGATTTCTCCCTGGAAACCGCCGAGCAGTTGCGGGAAGCGGGTCCCTGGGGTCAGGGCTTTCCCGAGCCAGTATTCGATGGCGTGTTCGAGGTGACCGCCCACCGGATCATGAAAGACCAGCATTTGAAGCTGTGGCTGCGGCCGCCGGGCATGAAGCAGCCGGTGGAAGCGGTCGCTTTCCATCGGGTGGGCGATTTCACCCCTGGCGTAACACGACTGCACGTCGCCTATCGGCTGGACGCCAACGAATGGCGCGGCGAACGGCGGCTGCAGTTGCGCGTCGAGCATCTGGAACCGGCCTGACCGGCCGGATTCCGGGCTCAAACCGCCCTTTTAATCCAGGTCTGGCGATTCCGCGAACCGCCACCGGTTCTTGCCAGCCCGCTTGGCGGCGTACATGGCGGCGTCGGCCTGCCGCAGCAGCTTCATCGCCTGATCCAGGGTGTCCGGCCATTCTGGCCGATAGAGCGCAATCCCAACGCTGGCCGTCACTGCGACGCTCGTTTCGCCGAGCGGCACCGGCTCCGCCAACCGCTCGACCATTTTCCGCGCCACGGTCTCGGCCCCCAAGGGCTGTTCGAGATCGAGCAGGATGACCGTGAATTCATCGCCGCCCAACCGGGCCACGGTATCGGTGGCGCGCACGCACTGCTGGAGGCGGTCGGCGATCCGACGGAGCAGTTCGTCTCCCCGGTCGTGACCGAAAGTATCGTTGACCTCCTTGAACCCATCCAGATCCACCAGCAGGAGCGCCGCCAGCCGCCATTGGCGTCGCGCCTGCTGCAAGCCCTTGCGCATGTGTTCGAAAAACAGATTGCGATTGGGCAGTCCCGTCAAACTGTCGAAGTTGGCCAACCGCCAGTTGCGCTGGCTGGCCTGGGCGAGGGTTTGCGTTCGTTCCGCTACCTTGGCTTCCAACGCCTGGTTAAAGTTACGCAGCAACGCTTCGACTTTCTTGTGGTCGGTGATGTCGGTCGTCGCGCCGCGATAACCGAGGAACTCGCCGTCTTCATCGAACAGAGGGAGCCCACTGTTCAGCGTCCACACCGACTGTTCCCGCCCGGGCAGCTTCAACCGAAGCGCCAGTTGCTGGAAAGACCGCCGCTGCTGGATCGCGGTCCTCAGCTCGGAAAAATCGGTATCCTGTTCCTGGAGGGGGACATACGCCCGCCAGTCGGTATCCTGATGGTTCTTGCGCCACTCGATGGCCTTTCCAAACCGCCCGCCTACATCGCGCAGGCGACCGCTACCGTCGAACTCCCAGAGCAAATCGTTGGAGACCTCGGTCATGGCGCGAAATCGGGTGAGGTGGGCGAGCCGCGCCTGCGAGGCCGACCCGGTCAGTAATCCGGACGCCATGATGGCCAGCATGACGATTTGGTATTGCAGGGTCTGGTCGGCCCGCCCGAACAGCGCCACCATCGCCACGATGCCCAACTCGTATAGAAACACGGTTAACACGGTTCCACGCATGCCGTGCGTCGCCGCGATCCAGGTTAGTACCGGTAGCAGCAGCATGCTCAGGAAGGGTTGCGGCTGATCCGGCCAGAAACGGTGCGGGATCCAGAACAGAGCCAGCAGCAGGAGCACTGACAGCGCGATTTGGGCTGGCGCCACTCGCATTGTGGATGGATCGGCCAGGGCCCACGATTCGGGTAGATGGAGAGGCTCCCCTTGGCGAAATTGCCGGGCCAGCGGCGTGGCAAAGATCAATACCAGCGGCGCTACGGTGACTACCCCGATGAAATCGCCGACCCACCAGCCCAGCGCGATTTCCGGCAACGAAGTTTCAACGGGCGGCCCACCGGCACTCCACAACGCCAAAACGCCGCACAGAGCCGCGAACAGAGAACCGCCGGCGGCAGCGCCCAGAAACATCGCCACGCGCTGGGGATCATTGAAATGCCACTTTTTATCCTGGCGACCGATGGGAGCAGAACGCAGGATATGGGCGGCTACGGCGTACCCCAGCGGTGGGATCAGATGAGCCAACAGATCATGTGGCCATTGCTCCCAGGACCAGAAAGACAGGGACAGGCAGGCGATCAGCGACGCCGCCATGGGCAGCGGCAGCGCCCGAGCGCCGTGTTCGAGCAGGATGGCCAAAGTCAGGCCGGCGGACGGTTGCCAGAGACTGACTCCGTCGGCCAGTTCCAGCAGGTCTGCCGCCCACCACAATACCACCCAAGCGGCAATATAGATCAGCACCAGCGCCACGATCCGGCCCCGGGAATCGCCAGCTTGCCCGGAAGGGTTGGTATGAGTATCCGCCGCCGTTTCCATGCCCCGCTCCGCCTACCTATAGCCGCTAATTAGATTGTCAGCAAAAAGTATCATAAGTTCCATTAGTGGGTAAATATTACGCTTAATAATGTCGTACCTGGAAGAGTGTCTCATCTTCCAGTACGGCAGCCAGCGCCTGTCCTGCCACTGCCGCCCAACGTTCGCAGCCCTCTTCATCGGCGATCAAATCCTGGCGAATTTCGATCTCTACGTGTGGCAGGCCGGCCGCGCCGCCGTGGGTATCCATGGTGAAACCGACGTCGCGCCCGGAATAGGGTTGATTGTCGCCCACGCACAGCTCGGGATGGGTCCGAAACCGGGCGATCAACGGCACAGCCAGCCGGGGGTCACGGTTCCACAGCACGCCGAGATGCCAGGGGCGCTGGAAGCCGTTCATGGCAGGCGTGAAACTGTGAATGGCGACCACCGCCGGCGCCCGGCCCTGTCCATGCCGCCAGCGATGGGTTAGCGCCTGGGTGATAGCGTGGTGGTAGGGCCAGAATACCGCGTGCAACCGCGCATCGGCCTGGGCATCGTCCAGATTTTGGTTGCCGGGGATCACGATGCCATCGCTGACCTCGGTGATGGAGGTGGGATCGCCAGGGGAACGGTTGCAATCGATCACCAGCCGCGAATAGCCACCCAGTACCGCTGGCGCATCCAGTCGCGCCGCCAGCAGCCGGGTCACCTGCGCGGCCCCGATATCCCAGGCGATGTGCTGGCCCAGTTCCGCCGGCCCCAGTCCCAATTGACCGAGCGCGGCGGGAATGGTGTTGCTGGCGTGGTCGCAGACCAGCACGATGGGTGCCCGGCCATCCGGATTGAAGAGGGTGAAGGACGGTGGGTCCTCGGGACCGAGCAGGGGCGCCAGTACGGGAAGGGTTGGTATAACGTCATTCATGGCGAAATGAATAAATCGTACGATAACGAAGGTTTACTGACTGGACTGAAAACGTGACTTTCGACCTGCTCGTCGCGGTCATCGTATTGTATCCTTGTCGAGGCGCGGCGTATTAGTTGAAAACTGAAAAAAACCATTCAGTGAAAATCAAGGACTTGTGGTTTTGGCGATTGTGGCAAGTTTGGCAAGTCATCGTGAACCATTTGGATTGAATTGCCATGGAACGAACTGAATTGATATAAAATCAAACCATGCACGACTTTTCCGGTGACGCAATGGCCTCAACTCCCTTTTTCAGCAGTGGCACCGAAATCATCGCCGCGACCTCCCAGTCCAAGTTGCGGGTTCAGTTCGAGGCCATCGAATTACGGGTGGTCGCCGGGCCGGACGCCGGGTTGGAAGTCAGCTTGGGCCTCCCCGTCCTGCGCGTCGGCGCCTCGCCAGACAACGACGTGGTCCTGACCGACCGGGCGGTTTCGCGCCGGCACGCCGAGATCCGCATGACGCCAGCCGGTTTGCTGTTGCGCGACCTTGGTTCCACCAACGGTACGTTTATCAACGATGTGCGTATCACCGAAGCCTACATCCCGGCTGAAGCTGAATGCCGGCTGGGCTACTCGCGGCTGGTCATCCGCCAGCACACCGAGGAACGAAAGGTGGCGGTGCCGCGCCAGGATCACTTGGGCGAGCTGGTCGGATCCAGCGAGCGGATGCGCGAACTGTATGGCCTGATCCGGGCGGTGGCGCCCACCCCGACCACCGTACATCTGCACGGCGAATCCGGAGCCGGCAAGGAACTGGTGGCGCGCACCCTGCACGCCTTCTCCGGCCGGTCGGGGCCGCTGGTGGTGTTCGACGCTTCGGTGGCCGATCCAGAGATGGTGCGCAATGACCTGTTTGGTCATATCAGGGGCGCGTTCACCGGCGCCACCGGGGCGCGCGAGGGCGCGTTTCGCCAAGCGCACACCGGCACGCTGTTCATAGACGAGATCGGCGAACTGCCGCTGGATCTGCAACCGCGGCTGCTGCGGGTTCTGGAGACCCGAGAGGTGCTGCCGATCGGTTCCGACAAGCCGTTGCGGGTGGACGTGCGCGTCATCACCGCCACCCACCGCGATCTGGAAGCCATGGTCAGGACCGGCGCCTTCCGGGCGGACTTGTTTTACCGGCTGTCGGTGGTGCCCATCGAGGTGCCGGCCCTGCGGGAAATCCCCGAGGATATTCCGCTGATCGCTCGCCATCTTTGCGAGCGGTTGCAGTTGAATTGCCGGCTGTCGGCGGCGGCCCTGGAAGCCCTGCAAAATTATTCCTGGCCAGGCAACGTGCGGGAGCTGCGCAACGTGCTGGAGCGGGCGGCAGTGATGTGCGGCGAGCGGGAGATTGGGCTGGAGGATTTGCGTCTGTCCAGGACCGCTACCCCGGTCCAGAACGCCGCCCCTGCCCCTGCGCCCGCCGTTTCCCCTCCCGCCTCTGGCCCCGTCGACCCCGAGCCATCCTCCGCCGATTCCGGCCTTGCCGTCAAACGCTCGCAACCGATCTCCAGTGCCCGCGCCCACCTCAAGGATATGGAGCGGCGCATGATCGTAGAAGCGCTGGAGCGAACCCATGGCAACAAGGCCGCTGTCGCCCGGGAATTGGGCATTCCGCTGTCCACCCTGAAGCGTCGCCTCAAAGATTATAAGATCAGTAACGGGGACTGACGTGTTGGAGCGGGAGGACGGCGCAACGGGGTGCGAGCCAGCCATTCGGTTCCCGCCCGCCCTGTCAGGCGACTGGCTGTCTGTTCGGGCCGGCTGGCTGGCGCCAGTTTCATGCCCGCTCGCATCCCGCGATCCGGTCGCTGTCGCCAACCGGGACAGGAAACAGCCAAACTCAACCCAAACGGTCAGCGTGCCGTGATTTCCCAGACCATCGAACTGAAAATTCTCGACCCCCGCCTGGGGCAGGACATTCCTCTGCCAGCTTACGCCACTGCAGGTTCGGCGGGCCTGGACCTGCGCGCCTGTCTGGCGGAGCCGCTGACGGTGCATCCAGGCGAAACCCACCTGATTCCCACCGGCATGGCCATCCACATCGGCGACCCCAGCCTGGCGGCTATCGTGCTGCCGCGCTCCGGCCTCGGCCACAAGCACGGTATCGTGCTGGGCAACCTGGTCGGGCTGATTGATAGCGACTATCAGGGCGAACTGCTGGTGTCGTGCTGGAACCGGGGCCATGCGCCCTTCATCATCGCCGTCGGCGAACGGATCGCCCAGTTGATCGTCGTGCCGGTGGTCCGGGCCGAGTTCGCCATCGTGCCCGAATTTACCCCCAGCGCGCGTGGAACCGGCGGCTTCGGCCATTCCGGGCGGCATTGAAGCGGATATGAAGTCCTCCATCTTCCGGGAATATGATATCCGCGGCGTGGTGGACCGTGACCTGACGGCAGAGGTGGCGCGCGTCATCGGCCAGGCGGTCGGCAGTCTGGCCGCCGAGCGCGGTGAAAACCAGGTGATCGTCGGCCGCGACGGCCGGCTGTCCAGTCCCGCCCTGTGCGACGCGCTCAAGGCCGGCATTCGCGCTGCTGGCCTGGAGGTGGTGGATCTGGGCGCGGTTTCGACCCCCCTGCTGTACTACGCCACCCATACCCTCGGTTCCAGCCAGGCCGGGGTGATGGTCACCGGCAGCCACAATCCGCCGCAATACAACGGGTTGAAAATTGTCATTGACAAGATCGCCCTGCATGGCGAGGTGATCCGCGATCTGCGCCGCCGCATCGAAACCGGCGACTTGCGCCACGGTCACGGCGGCGAACGGTCTGCAAGCATCCGCCTCGACTACATCCGCCGAATTACCGACAGCCTGCGGTTGCCCAAACGGCTCAAGGTGGTGGTGGACTGCGGTAACGCCATCGCCGCCAGAACTGCCCCAACCTTGCTGCGGGCGCTGGGCTGCGACGTAGTGGAGCTGTACTGCGAGGTGGACGGACGGTTTCCGAACCATCATCCCGATCCCAGCATCCCCGAGAATCTGGCTGACTTGCAGGCGACAGTGCGCGAACACCGGGCCGACATCGGACTGGCCTTCGACGGCGACGCCGACCGTCTGGGCGTGGTGACCGACGCCGGCGAGATCATCTGGCCGGACCGGGTGTTGATGCCGCTGGCCGAGGAAGTGCTGCTCCGGCATCCTGGTGCAGCGATTGTCTTCGACATCAAATGCTCACGGCGCCTGACCGCGCTGATCGAACGGCTGGGCGGCCAGCCGATCCTGTGGAAGACCGGCCATTCGCTGATCAAGGCCAAGATGCGCGAGACCGGCGCCCTGCTCGGCGGTGAAATGGCCGGTCATTTCGTCCATGCTGATGAATGGTTCGGGTTCGACGACGCCTTTTACGCTGCCGCCCGGCTGTTGCGGCTGCTGGCCCGTTATCAGGGCTCCAGCGCCGAATTTTTCGCCGCCTACCCGACCGGCCTGAACACCCCGGAACTGCGGCTGGACATGGTCGAGGGGGAGCCGTTCACCTTCATGGAGCGGCTGGCGGCGCGGGTGGATTTCGGCCCGGACGCCCGGCTGATCACCCTGGACGGGCTGCGGGCAGAATTCCCGCGCGGCTGGGGCCTGGTGCGCGCCTCCAATACCACGCCCTGCCTGACGTTGCGCTTCGGAGCGGACGATCCGGCCGCCCTGGCCGAGATTCAGGATCGGT
>JAGTSD010000310.1 GCA_018262135.1 Pseudomonadota bacterium
TGAAGTTTTGTCCGCCGACGCTGACCACGCCCTGGGTCGGCATCCGGGTATGGGAATAGTAATAGGAGGCATTGCCCGGTTCGGCGCTTTTCTGGCTCAAACCCCGGTCGCCTTGCAACACGACCGGCTTGCCAGCGTCCAGCGTCAGATCGAGGGCGATGTCGCCTTCGCGGGCGCGAATGCGCAACGGAAAGAGGTCCGATTCACCGCCGGTCAGCGTCCAGTCATCCAGCCAGACCCGAAACGGGGTCGCTTGTGCGCCCGCCAGACCCAGCGCGGCCCGACTGAAACGCTCGAAGCCGGGGAATCCGCCGGCGGCGCAGTCGGGGACAGGGCGATGCGAAACAGGGTCAGTTGATAGCCGAACTGCCGGTCCGCCGCATCGGCCAGATTGCCAGTGACATACCACCATTCGTTGCGGAATTCCGGATGCGGCCCATGGTCGGCGGGCAACTCGAAAGGCCGGGGTGCGTAGGCCCGCTGATAGCCGGCATTGTCGTCGCCACCCAGGGCCGAACCCACGGTAACACTGCGAACTGGCTGGGGCGCGGATTGCAGGAGGCGGTAGCCGATCAGGCCGATGATCAGTGCCGCCAGCAGCCCTCCAATCCACCATCCAAAGCGTCTGCTCATTATTCCGTCCGCAGCGCGTCGGCGGGCCGGGCACGGGCCATCCGCCAGATGGGATACAGTCCGGCCAGCAGGGCGGCGAAAATCGCCAGCACCAGCGTTTCCAGCAGCAGCATCGGGTCCACCTGGAACGGCAGGCTCCAGCCGAAGGCCCGCTGGTTGATGACGAAGATCAGTACCGCCGCCAGTAGCAACCCGGTGGGCAACGCCAACAATCCGGCGGCGGCCCCCATGAATCCGGTCTGCAGCGATACCAGCCCGCCGATTTCGCCCGCCGTCATGCCGGTGGCGCGCAGCACCGCGAACTCCCGCGCCCGCTCCAGGTGCAGGGCCAGCAGCGCGCTCAGCACCCCAACCACCGCCACCAGAATCGCCAGCAGCCGCAGCACGTTGGTGATGGTGAAGGTCCGGTCGAAAATCTCCAGGGTGCGGCTCTGAATGTCGCGGTTGGAGCGGATCAGCAGCGGCTGGATCGGTCCCAGCCGGTCCTGTAACCGCTCGCGCAGAGTCGCCAGATTCTCACCCGGCGCAGCAAACGCCGCCATCGAACCGACCGTCGGCTCGTGCCAATCGCGTTCGTAGCCGGAACGGTGCAGCAGAATCCGCCCGTGCTCCGAACCGTAATCAAGGAAAACGCCGGCAATGGCGAAGCGCCGCAGTCCCCGGTCGGTCGGCAAGTCCAGCGCATCACCCGCCCGCAAACCACGGCGATGGGCCAGCGGTTCCGAGATCAGGATCGCTTCGCCCGTCTGGAACGCGCGCCAGGCAGTCGCGGGATCACCGCTGATCAGGTGATAGCCGGCCCGGGAAGCGGGAGCGAGGTCCACCGCCATGACCTGTACGGGACGGCCATTGAGATCCACGACTAGCCGCCGGTAGGTGGAAACCGCTGCCACGCCGGGCGTCTCGCGCAGGGTAGCCAGCGCCGCCGGCTCCACGGTCTCCGAACCACCCCCGTCCTCGAGGGCCGGCGGCGCGATGTACAGATCGGCGTTGAGCAGCTCGTTGATCCAGATCACCACCCCGCCCCGGAAGCTGTCCACCATCACCCCGACGCCGACCGTGGTGGCGAACGCCACCATCAGCGCCGCCACCGCGGCTGAGATGGCGGGCGACATCACGGTTGGCCATCTGCGCCAGCAGGCCCAGCCGGGCGGCCAGCGGCCGGTTGAACCGCACCAGGCCGACCACGGCGGGCGGGGTCAGCAGGGCACAGCCCAGGATCAACAGAAACAGCCCGATGAAACCGGGAAGCAGGGCATGGGAGAAGCCCAGGATCACCCCACCACTGCCCAGCAACGCCAGCCCGGTCAACACCAGACGGGGCAGGGCAGCCCGCCAGCGGCTTTCCAGGTGAGCGCGACTCAACGCCAGACCAGGGGGAACGGCGGCGGCTTCCCGCGCTGGCAGCCAGGCTGCCACCAGCGTCGCCAGCAGGCCCAGCGCCGCGCCCTTGGCCAGCGACCACGGGTCAATGAAAAACTCGCGGACGCTGAGCACGTAGTACAGATCGTTGATGGTGCGGGTGACCAGATGCACCAGCCCGGAGCCGAGCCACAGGCCCAGCAGTCCGCCAAGCAGAGTACCGGCCACCCCCAACAGCAGCGCTTCACCCAGGATGCCGAGGAGCAGTTCCTGGCGGCTGACGCCCAGGGCCCGCAACATGCCCAGCAGGGCGCGGCGTTGTACCACCGAAAAGCTGATGGCGTTGTAGATCAGGAACAGACCCACCACCAGCGCCAGCAGGCTCATGGCGGTCAGATTCAGCGAAAATGCGGCACTGAGGTCCACCGTGGCCTGATTGCGTTGCGCTGGTTGTTCCAGCCGCAGTTCTGGGGGCAGACCGGCGCGCAGTTCGGCGGCCAGCGTTTCGCCGGTGGTCCCTTCCGGCAGGATCAGATCAATGTGGCTGAGCCATCCAGTGTGGCCCAGCAGGGTTTGCGCGGTGCTGATATCGGTAATGATCAGGCTGTCCAGCTCCGGCCCGTTCAGCGTACCGGCACGCTGCAGGGTGAAGCGCTGCTCGCCTCGCCGCAGCGTGACCTGTTCCCCCAGCGAGGCCGGCAGCAGGGCGGCGTCCGGCCTTAGCAGCAGCGCGCGCAGATCGAAATTGCTGCCAGTAACATCGGCGGCGGGGTCGCGAAACGGCGCTTCGGCGAAGGGATCAATACCGAGGATTTGGAATAATTGTCCGGGCTGGTCGGCGCGCGGCAGGGTGCCGGTGACCACTGGAGCCACCTGGCGGAGGCCACGTTCCAGCCGCAACTGGACATAGACCGCTTCGGGTACGCCCTGTGGCCCGCCGACCAGGCGATGGGTGGTATGACCGGTCAGGCGGTTCATGGCCAGATCGAAACTGCGCCGGGCGCTGGCGTTGGCCAGATCCACCGCCAGCACTACCGCCACCCCGAGCGCGATGCCGAGAATCGCCAGCCCCAGTTGCCAGGGATGGCGCAGCGGATGGCGCAACAGCGCCCGCCAGAGCAGCGGCGTCACCGGGCCAGTTCCCGAATTTGCCCAGACTCCAGCACCAGAATCCGGTCGGCGCGGGCGGCTACAGCCTGACTGTGGGTGACCATGACCATGGTGGTTTCCGCTTGGCGGTGCAGAGTAAGCAGCAGTTCCAGGATATGTTCGCCGGTCGCGGCGTCAAGATTGCCGGTTGGTTCATCGGCCAGCAGCAGCCAGGGACCGTGAACCAGCGCCCGGGCCAGGGCCAGTCGCTGCTGTTCGCCGCCGGACAACCGTTCCGGGAAGCTGGCACGGCGATTGCCTAGTCCAACCTGGTCCAGTAATTCCAGGGCTCGGTCGCATTGCTCCGGCGACGTCAGACCATTCAGTTCCAGCGGTAGCAACAGATTTTCCGCGACCGTCAGGGTTGGAATCAGATTGAAGAACTGGAATACGAAACCGATATGCCGGCGGCGGAACCGGGTGCGCTCGACCTCGGACAAAGCGGTCAGCATCCGGTCGCTGATGCGGATCTGGCCAGCGTCCGGCAGGTCGATGCCCCCCAGCAGGTTGAGCAGGGTGGATTTGCCGGAGCCGGACTGGCCGAGCAGGGCGACGAACTCGCCACGGCCGATATCCAGACTCAGGTCGGCGAAGATGATCCGCTGCTGATCGCCCTCGATATACTGCTTGCGCAGGTTGTGGAGTGCGATGAAGGGGGGCGATAGGGCCATGGTTTTTTGGGGTGGTCAAAAACTCGGGAATGTGTAAACTGCTTAGTGTACTTTCAATATTATGGCGCTTTGGCTTTGGTTCCGCACTGTAGCTGTTTCCAGTTGGCGGCAGCGCTGGCGGGAAGTTCCGGTTTGACCGAACCGTGGCGCCAAGGTCGTTACACCACAATCGTCGATGGCATGGGGGGCTGTGACGGAGATGCAAAAGCTTGGAATTTTAGGAAAATGCAAAAATATCAGTATCTTGATTGCATTGATGGTCGTTCTTGGTGCCTGCGCCAGCCAGCAGGACCTGCCGCCTTCGACGACTTATAGCTCCCATACGACTTCACCGGAAACCTATAATTACCTGATAGGGCCGGGCGATCAGTTACAGATTTTCGTCTGGCGCAATCCCGAAGTCTCGCAGACGGTGACCGTTCGCCCCGATGGCAAGATCACGACCCCGCTGGTCGAGGATTTGCAGGCGAGCGGCAAAACGCCCAACCAGGTGGCCCGCGATTTGGAAAAGGCGCTGGAGACCTATATCCGCCAGCCGATCGTCACCGTGATCATCGCCAATGGGATCGGACCCTACAGCGAACAGATTCGAGTGATCGGACAGGTCGGCCGGGGTGCTCAGGGCGGTCAGGGCGGTCAGGGCAGTGAGGTAACCCAACCGCAGGCGATCGCTTACCGACAGAAAATGACCTTGCTGGATGTCATGATTGCGGTGGGTGGTTTGACCCAGTTCGCCGACGGCAACAAGACCCGGCTCGTGCGCGTCGTGGACGGCAAGCAGCAGGAATATCGAGTGCGGGTGAATGATTTGCTGAATGGAGATATCACCGCGAATGTGGACATGTTGCCGGGCGATATCCTGATCGTGCCGGAAGCCTGGTTCTGAGCAGACGGCGCGGACGGGTACGGAGCACGCGGCGATGAACGAGATCATCGAACAGGTATTCGATTACCTGCGGGGCATCTGGCGCAATCGCTGGTATGCCCTGGGTTGTGCCTGGCTCATCTGTGTGCTTGGATGGGTCGTGGTCTGTATTCTGCCCGATCAATATCAGGCCTCCGCGCGCGTGTTCGTGGACACCCAGTCCATTCTGCGTCCTCTGTTGCAGGGCCTGGCG
>JAGTSD010000311.1 GCA_018262135.1 Pseudomonadota bacterium
GGTTGAGTGGCGACGTTGAGATGACCGGCGTTCTCATCGGGCAATTGGACTACATCTTTTTTCTCTATGGATTGAGTTTTTTGCTGCTGGCGGTGATGGTCCATAACTTGGGCCATCAGACCAGCGATGTGATGCCATGGCGGTGGCTGGCGGGTTTTGGCCTGTTGCACGGCGCCAATGAATGGCTGGATCTGCTGGCGCTGTCCCTGGGAGACGATCCGCCCTTGTCCTGATCCGGTTGGCGCTGATGGCGGCGTCGTTCCTGTGCCTTCTGGAATTTGGCCGGGCTGCAACCGTTCGCTGGGAGAAGTGGAGTCCGGAACGCTGGTTCGTGTTACCGCTGCTGGCGCTGGCGCTGCTGGGTGGCTTGGCTGGAATGTCCGGACTGAACGCCGGAATTCGCTACGCTCTGGGACTGACGGGCGGTCTCTGGGCAGCCTGGGCGCTGTGGCGCTATCGTGATCGGGCTGGTTTTGGCCGCCGGTCGCTCGCGGTCATCGCGGCGACCATGGCGCTTTATGCCCTCGCCACTGGCGTTGTGGCGCCCAAGGCGTCGTTTTTCCCGGCAGCGGCGCTCAATCAGGAAATGTTTCTCGAATTCACCGGCTTTCCCATCCAGTTGGTGCGAGGGGTGCTGGCCGCTACGATGACGCTGGCGTTCTGGCATTTCATGGAAGCCCGGCGCCGCCACGCGATCATCAAACCGGCGCACCAGTCAGACGACCATCTGCTGTTGGCGACGCTGATCCTGCTTCTGATCGCCGGTTGGGGGACCACCGAAGAGACAGGGCGCGCCGTTTGGCGGGAGCAGGTCCACGATCTGCTCACCTTGGCGCGCGCCGGTGCGGCGGCGGTTGATGACCGGCGGGTGGCGAATCTGGCGGGCGCGGAATCCGACCGGCAAAACCCCGATTACCTGCGCCTGAAAGAGCAGCTTACCCGATTGCGAGCCGCTGCGGACAACGTACGTTACTACTACCTGATGCGTCGGGCGAACGGCGCAGTCATCTTTCTGGTGGATTCGGAACCGCCGGGTTCGCCGGATGAGTCGCCGCCGGGGCAAGTGTATGAAGAAATTGCGCCGCCGCTGCTCAAGGTATTCGATCAGGGCGGGGTTGCCGTCGAGGGGCCGAATACCGACCGTTGGGGGACCTGGGTTACCGGCGTGGTTCCGGTGGTGAACCAGGACGGGCGGGCCATCGCCGTGATGGGGGTGGATATCGCCGCTGCCCGCTGGCTGGGGGTGGTCGCGCGGATTCGCCTGATGCCGATCCTGATCACGCTGGCGCTGTCGGTGCTGCTGCTGTTCCTGTTCGTGGCGCGGCACCGCGACCGCGTCACCCAGGAAGCTCTGCGGGAACGGGAGCAGCGGCTGGTCAAGATTGCTTCCCAGGTTCCCGGCGTGTTGTACCAGCTCAAAGGGTTTCCCGACGGGCGCATCTGCTTTCCCTACATCAGCGACGGAGTCCGCCAGATTTTTCGGCTGGAGCCCGATGCGGTGCGCGACGATGCCGCGGTGGTGTTTGCCATCATCCATCCCGACGATCTGGAACGGGTGCGCGAATCCGTGGTTGAATCCGCGCGAACGCTGCGGCAATGGAAGTGCGAATACCGGGTGCGTTTCGCCAATGGGACCGTGGAATGGCTCTATGGTAACGCGATTCCCCAGCGCGAACCGGATGGCAGCATAATCTGGCACGGGTTTATTACCGACATCACCGAACAAAAGCATGCTGAAGCGGCCCTGCACCAGGCTCGAGCGGAGGCGGAGGCGGCTAACCAGGCCAAGAGCGAATTCCTGGCCAATATGAGCCACGAGATTCGCACGCCCATGAATGGCGTGATCGGCATGACCGGGCTGCTGCTGGACTCGCCGCTGACCGCCGAACAGCGCCAGTATGCCGAAATCGTGCGATCCAGCGGCGAGGCGCTGCTGGCGATCATCAACGAGATTCTGGATTTCTCCAAGATCGAGGCAGGCAAGCTGGATCTGGAGACCCTGGATTTCGATCTGCGGGTTTCGATGGAGGATACGGTCGAGATGCTGGCAATCCGGGCGCACGAAAAAGGCCTGGAACTGAACTGCCTGATCGAGCCGACGGTTCCCTGCCTGTTACGTGGCGATCCGGGCCGCTTGCGCCAGGTTTTGGTCAATCTGGTCGGTAACGCGGTCAAATTTACCCAGCGGGGTGAGATCGTCATCCGGGTGATGTTGTTGGAGGAAACCAGCGACCAGGCGACTCTGTCCTTCAGGGTCAGCGACACCGGGATCGGTATTCCCGAGGATCGCCTGGGGGCGTTGTTCGCGCCGTTCGTTCAGGTGGACAGCTCGACCACCCGCAAATATGGCGGCACCGGCCTCGGGCTGGCGATTTCCCGGCAACTGGTCGAACTGATGGACGGCCAGATCGGCGTGGAGAGCGAGCCGGGGCAGGGTTCCACCTTCTGGTTTACAGTAGTGCTTGGCAAGCAGGCCGGCCCCCAGACGATCCCGGAGGAAGACGGGGTTGATTTGGAGGGACTGAAGGTGCTGGTGGTGGATGACAACGACACCAATCGCCTGCTGATCACGACCCTGCTCCATTCCTGGGGCTGCCGGTTCGCCGAGGTCGCTCATGCTGACGAAGCCACGGCCAGGCTGCGGGAAGCAGCGCAGGCCAGGGATCCGTTCCAGGTCGCGTTGCTGGACATGCAGATGCCGGAAGTGGATGGCGCCGAACTGGGTCGCCGGATCAAGGCCTGCCCGGAAATCAGTCAAACGCCGCTGGTCATGATGACGTCGGTAGGCCAGCGCGGCGATGCGGCCCGGTTCCAGGAGATCGGTTTCGCCGGTTATTTCACCAAGCCGGTGCGCCAGTCCCATTTGCGCACCTGTCTGGCGATGATCCGGGGCCGCCTGGGCCGGGATCGAGAACCGGCAGCGGACCGGCTGATTACCCAGCACTTGATCGGCGAAGTCCATCAGCACCGGTCTCGCATCCTGCTGGCCGAGGACAACGCGATCAACCAGCGGGTAGCGCTGGCGATGCTCAAAAAGCTGGGGTATCGGGCCGATGTGGTAGCCAATGGCCTGGAAGCCATTGCGGCGCTGCAGGATATTCCCTATGACCTGGTGCTGATGGATTGCCAGATGCCCGAGCTGGACGGCTACGAGGCGACGCGGCGGATTCGCGCTCCCGATTCCGGCGTGCTCCAGCCGACCGTGCCCATCGTCGCCATGACCGCCAACGCGATGAAGGGCGACCGGGAAAAATGCCTGGAAGCCGGTATGGACGACTATATCGCCAAACCGGTACAGCCCGGGGAACTGAGG
>JAGTSD010000312.1 GCA_018262135.1 Pseudomonadota bacterium
CCCTGGCAACTGCTGTGCGAACGAACCGGCGCCAGGCTCAAGGTCGCGCCGTTCACCGACGCCGGCGAATTGATCCTGGACGAGTACGAACGCTTGCTGGACAGTGGGCGGGTGAAACTGGCGGCATTCGTTCACCTCTCCAACGCCCTCGGCACCCTCAATCCGGTCAAGCGGATGATCGAGCTGGCCCATGCGCGCGGCATTCCGACGCTGGTGGACGGCGCGCAGTCCATCCCCCATGTGGCGGTGGACGTGCGCGCGCTCGATTGCGAGTTCTACGCTTTTTCCAGCCACAAGATTTACGGCCCAAGCGGGGTCGGCGTGCTGTACGGCAAACAGGCGTTGCTGGAGGCGATGCCGCCGTATCAGGGCGGCGGCGACATGATCCGGCTGGTCACCTTCGAGAAGACCGAATACGCCGACCTGCCCAACAAATTCGAGGCCGGCACGCCGAACATCGCCGGCGTGATCGGGCTGGGCGCGGCGCTGGACTGGGTGAACGCCATCGGCCTGGACGCGGTCGCCGCTCACGAGCACGAATTGCTGGACTACGCCACCGCCCAGCTCTCCGAAATCCCCGGCCTGAGCATCATGGGCACGGCGCGGGATAAGGCGGCGCTGGTTGCCTTCACCATCCAGGGCATCCACCCCCATGACATCGGCACCATCCTCGACCGCGAAGGTGTGGCTATCCGCGCCGGTCACCACTGTGCCCAACCCGTCATGCAGCGTTATGGCGTCCCCGCCACCGCCCGGGCCTCGTTTGCCGTCTACAACACCCGCGAAGAGGTGGACGCCCTGGTCAAGGCTATTTGGAAAGTCAAGGAGTTATTCGAATAATGAACGACTTGCGCGATCTCTACCAGGAAGTCATCCTGGATCATAACAAGCGGCCCCGCAATTTCCGCATCATTCCACAACCGACCCACAAGGCCGAGGGGGTCAATCCGCTGTGCGGCGACCGGATCAGCGTGTTTCTGGACATCGAGGACGGGGTGATCCAGGACATTTCCTTTCAGGGCGCCGGCTGCGCCATATCCAGCGCCTCGGCCTCGCTGATGACTGAGGCGCTCAAGGGCAAGCCGGTCAATGAAATCGAACACCTGTTCGAGGCGTTTCACAACGTCGTCACCACCGACTGCGAATGCCCGAAAGGGCTGGGCAAGCTCAGCGTATTGGCCGGCGTGCGCGACTATCCCAGCCGGGTCAAATGCGCCACTCTGGCCTGGCACGCCGTGCGCGCCGCGCTGGAAGAGCGCAAGCAAACCGTGGCGACTGAGTGATATTTCGGCTCCAGGAGACCCGTATGACCGCGACCACCATGAATTTACCCGATGCTGATGAGATGGAAACCCGGGTGATCGAGGCGCTGAAAACCGTCTACGACCCGGAAATTCCGGTTGATATTTACGAACTGGGGTTGATTTACGGCCTGACTGTGGATCCGCTGGGCAACCATGCGGATATTCAGATGACGTTGACCGCGCCCGGCTGTCCGGTCGCCGGCTCGATGCCGGAATGGGTGGAAAACGCCGTTCGCTACAATGCGGGGGTGGAATCGGTCAATGTCGAACTGGTGTGGGAGCCGCCCTGGACGCCGGAGCGTATGTCCATGCGCGCCAAGCTGGAATTGAACATGGTTTGATCTCCTCCTCTCCCAATGGAGTTCAGAAATCGCCGCCGGCGCGGCCGATGGCCCAGATTTCGATGTCCGTCGCCCCACCGGTCCGCAGTACCCGGGCGCATTCGCCAACCGTGCTGGCGGTGGTCACCACATCGTCCATCAGCGCAATCCGTGCCCCAGGCAGCGGCGCGGTCAGCGCGAACGCCCCCAGCGGATTGGTCTGGCGCTGACGGGCGTCCAGTTGGGTTTGCGGCACGGTATGACGCACCCGCCGCAAGCCATCGATCCACAGCGGAATCCCACAGCGGCGGGCGGCGGCGCGCGTCAGTTCCAGGGCTTGATTGAAACCGCGTTCGCGCAGGCGGCGCGGATGCAGAGGCACTGGCGCGATGCAATCCGGCAGGGGTTCGCTGCGTTCGGCCAGGGCTGCGGCAAACAATTCGCCCAGCAGCCGGGCACAGGTCAGGCGTCCGCCGAATTTCAGGCGGGTGATCAGAAAATCCACCGGCGGCTGATAGCGAAAGGGCACGAACGCCCGGTCGAAGTCCGGCGTCTGCGCCCGGCAGCGCGCGCAGACGCCGATCCCGCCGGGGGGCAGCGGTGTGGCGCAGCGCGGGCAGGCCGCAAGATTGCGCGGCAGGTCGCTCAGGCAGCCGGCGCACAAGTCCAGTCCCCCCACGCCTACTGCCCCGCACAGCAGGCAGGTGGGCGGTAAAATCAGGCGTTCGAGCGCGCCCAGCCAGGCCGAAATCACGGCTTGCCCCGATGGTTGACAAGGTGCGGAGCGTTCCCGAACATGACCAGCCTCAGTCCATCCCCCGTTCCCATCCTCAAGGTTCTCGATCATGCACGTGCCCATGCTGGAACAAAGCGAAGAAACGGTCATCGGCAAGGTGGCGCGAGGTTCCTCCGCCAAGCGGGCCGCATCCATGATGAATTATGGCAACCTGATCGCCATTCTGGTCCCGTTCCCCTTGCTGATTTTCTGGTTCGGGGCCTCGATGCTGGTGTACGCCCTGAACCGCCATCATCCCAATCCCAAGGTGGGCCACTACACCCAGCAGGCAGCCTACCGGTTCTACGGCATCACCGGCTTCTTCCTCGTGATCGCCATTTTCATCCCCGGCGGCGGCTGGGTCTGGCATTTGATCGCCTGGATCGTGGCGGCGCTGATCCTGATTCCCTGGTCCATTCTCGATCTGCGCCGCATCGCCAGGGAAGAGTGGGTGGACATTCCGCTGGACGAACAGGGTCATCCGCTGCCGGGCGCGTTGTGACGTTCAACCCAATCCGGCCAGCGCCACACCGTCCGGCCCGAATCCGTGCAACCGGGCCGGGTCCAGACTGAGGCGCACCGGTTCGCCCTTGTGGAACGGGCGGATGCCCGGCAACCGCGCCACCAGCGCCGCGCCGGGCGGGTCCAGCCCATCCACCCGAACATGCAGCAGCGTTTCGTGCCCCAGATATTCGGCATCGCTGACCGTCGTCCGCACGCCCTCCTCATCATCAGCCAGGCGCAGATGTTCCGGGCGGATGCCAGCGGTCAGCGGCGCGTCCAGCCAGGCCCGCCAGCGTTCGGCGATGTTGGCGGGTAATGCCAGCGGTGCAGTCTGTTCGCCCAGCCGCAGCCCTAATCCGCTATTGGCGGCGGTCAGGTGCGCGGGGAACAGATTCATCGGCGGATTG
>JAGTSD010000313.1 GCA_018262135.1 Pseudomonadota bacterium
GCCAGGGTCGCCCCGGCCCGGGCATAGATCAGATCGCAGTGCAGCAGCATCGTGACCCCGATGCCGACCGCCAGGCCGGTCACCGCCGCGACCAGCGGCTTCTCGAACTGGCGCAGCGCCGCCAGGAACTGAAAGACCGGGCTGTCCTCGCCAGTCGGCGGCGCGGCCAGAAAGTCGGCGATATCGTTGCCGCTGGTGAAGCTGTCGCCGCTACCGGTTAGCACTGCCACCCGGATGGCGTCATCCCGACTGGCCTCGTTCAGGGCGGCGGTCAGCGCCGCGTACATCGCCAGCGTCAAGGCGTTTTTCTTGTCGGGACGGTGAATGCAAACCCGCAAGACCCCTGCTTCCCGTTCGGTTAAAATTTCTGGCGTACTCATCCCATTTTCTCTCTAGTATTAACGTTAGACTCCCGAAGCCTCGCGCCGCTGGCCTGCTGGCCCGGCGATCAGGCGTCGGTCCCCTGGGAGCGCGAGCGCTATTCGCCCGCCATTGTCATCAGGCGCCGCCATGACCATTGCTCACAGCGCGTTGCTGACCGATCTGTACCAGCTCACCATGCTCCAGACTTACCACGCCGAACGCATGAATGAAACGGCCGTGTTCGAGCTGTTCGTGCGCCGCCTGCCGCCGCAACGCGGGTTTCTGGTGGCCGCCGGTCTGGAACAGGCGCTGGACTATCTGGAAAACCTCCATTTCACCGCCGAGGAGCGGGACTGGCTGGCCAGTACCGGCCGCTTCAGCGCCGACTTCGTGGCATCGCTGGCCGATTTCCGCTTCACCGGTGCGGTTCAGGCCATGCCGGAAGGGACGGCGTTCTTCGCCGACGAACCGATCCTGCGGGTCATTGCGCCGTTGCCGCAAGCCCAACTGGTGGAAAGCCGGCTGATCAATCTGCTGCATTACCAGACGCTGATCGCGTCCAAGGCCGCCCGCTGTGCGCTGGCCGCCCCCGGCAGGCTGCTGGTGGATTTCGGCCTGCGCCGCGCCCACGGCGCCGAGGCGGGGTTGCTGGCGGCGCGGGCCAGTTATCTGGCCGGATTTGCCGGCACCGCCACCGTGCTGGCCGGGATGCGGTTCGGCATCCCGATTTTTGGCACCATGGCCCATTCGCTGGTCCAGGCCCACGACCGCGAGGAAGATGCTTTCGAACGGTTCGCCGCCGCCCAGCCCGGCAATGTGACCCTGCTGATTGATACCTACGACACCGAGGCTGCCGCCCACAAGGTGGTGAATCTCGCGCCCCGCCTGCGGGAACGTGGGGTTACGATCCGGGGCGTGCGGATTGACAGCGGCGATCTGGCCGAACACGCCCGGCAGGTGCGGCGCATTCTCGACGAGGGCGGGCTGAACGACGTCATCATCTTCGGCAGCGGCGATCTCGACGAACACCGCATCCGTGACCTGCTGGCCAGCGGAGCGCCGTTCGACGGATTCGGCATCGGCACCCGGCTGGACGCCTCCACTGACGCGCCCACGCTGGACATGGTCTACAAGCTGCAAGAGTATGCTGGCCAGCCCCGGCGCAAGCGATCCGAGGGCAAGGCCACCTGGCCGGGCCGCAAGCAGGTTTACCGGCGGACCACGGCGGATGGCAGCTTCGCCGGCGATTGCCTGGGGCTGGTGGCGCAGTATCCCCAGCCGGGCGAACCGCTGCTGATCCCGGTGATGGAACAGGGCCGGCGGCTGCAACCGCCGGAGCCGCTGGACGCGATCCGTGGGCGAGTCCGGGCGCAACTGGCGGCGCTGCCCGCAGACTTGCGCACGAACGAAGCCGCGCGGCCCTATCCGGTAGACATCGCGCCCGAGTTGCGCGAACTGACCGCGCAACTGGACCGGAAGCCGCACTGACGCCATGCGCGCCCTGTTCGAGCTGTTTCTGGATATCTGCCTGTTCCGCAAGGGGCCGCAGGACTTGCCCGCCGGGATGGCGCTGCTGAAGCTGTGCCTGCTGGGCTATGGGCTGTCCGGATTTGTGGTGCTGCAGCTAAGCACGCCGGCGCCGGTAGCGATTCTGCAAATCCTGCTGGATCTGGTATTGCTGGCCGGGCTGCTGCATCTGGCGCTGCTGGCGCGGCGACATCCCCGGCGGTTCGAGCAGACCCTGAGCGCGCTGACGGGAACCGGCACGCTGATGGGGCTGCTGGCGTTGCCGGTGATGACTTGGATCGTCGGGCAGGGGCCGGAAGGTGATATTCAATTGCCGTCGCTGCTGCTGTTGGTGCTGATGGCGTGGAGCATCGCGATCATGGCCCACATCCTGCGCCATGCCCTCGACGTTCCGGTCTGGGTCGGCGCGCTGGGCGCGCTCGGCTACACCTTCCTGTCCTGGACCCTGACCGGCTGGGTCGGTGGGTAGGTAGCGCTCATGCCGGCCCGGATTCAACGCGTCCTGCAAACCGCTACCGATGGAAGAGGCCGGATACGGAAAAGATTTCATGCACCATTTGACGGGCAACGGCAACGGCAGCCGGCGGTAGAAAAAACGCGCGGTTGAGCCTGCCAGGATTCGGATTCTGCTGGGCATGGGGGGTCGGCAATCCTGCGGCGGGTTACCCGGCCGCAAACCGCATGGGCGCTGGTTGATTTCGGGCCGATGGAACGGCTATCGTGAACGCTCCAGCAGTGCTGGCATCGCCGCGAATGGCGCAGCGCTGGCGCTATCGAGTTTTTGTTCCAATGGCATTGCCGCCCGATGCGAAATCGAGCGGGCAGGTGGAACAGCAGGCCAGAGGTGGGAGCGAAGGGGTGGGTTTTGGCGACTGGAGTGGCGGTCATCATCGTCAATTTCAATAGTGGAACGCTGCTCGGCAAATGCCTGCGCTGCATTTCAGCGGTATTGCGAACTCGGGTTGCAGGGGCTTTGAGCGAATGACTGAACCGGGGAGGTGGGGAGTCCGATGGCGGCCGGTTGGCGGGGTAGTGCTGGCGGCCCTTGGTGGGGCGCTGTTGACCGTGCTGGTTTTGCTGCTGTTCTACCGGACCGGTGGGCTGATGGCGGTAGCGCCGCCGGTGGTGCTGGCGGGCACCGACCTGAAACTGACGAGCGGACAGGGCGAGCAGACCGCGGCCGGTCTCAAAATCCGCCAGGCCGGCCCGGAGGGGTGGGCCGTGGTGCAAGGGTCGGCCCGACTGGTGCGGGCAGTGGTGTATCGCCAGTTCTCGTGGCGCATTGATGGTTTGCAGCCTGGCAGTGAAGCGCGGCTGGTTTGGGCAACGGTCGCCGATCCTCGAACCTCTCACGAGCGGGTGTTGCCGCCGGCCGGACCCGACGGGGGCTTGCTGGATTTGGGCGCGGAA
>JAGTSD010000314.1 GCA_018262135.1 Pseudomonadota bacterium
AGGATCAGCGTTCGCAATCGCGGCACCACGGACGCGCCGGCGCTGACGGTGATCAACGACTATTACGGTCCCATCGAGGTGGAAATCAGCGGTGAAGGGATCGAAAACATGGAGGCCCGGCCGCCTCTGCCGGTGCGGTTGGTGGCGCCAGCCCGCGCGGAAACGCCGGTGGTTAACCTCAGGCCGACGGGCCGGCGTTGGCGTTACGGCTATCAGGTGCGCGCGGTGCTGGGCGATCCCGCCGCCACGCATAAACCCGACCAGCCTTATACGCCGCCGTTCGCGACCGGACAGCGGTTTCCGGTCGGTCAGGCCTTCGACGGAACCTTCAGTCACCAGCATCCCCAGAGCCGCCACGCGGTGGACCTTGGCCTGCCGCTGGGCACGCCGGTGCGCGCCGCCCGCGAAGGCGTCATCATGGAATTCGCCGCCGATTTTCTGGACGGCGGAACGGATCAAAAGTATCGGGAGCGGGCCAACGCCGTGCGCGTTCTCCACGCCGACGGCACCATGGCGGTGTACGCGCACCTGCAAGCCGATTCGGTGCGGGTCAGGCCCGGCCAACGAGTGGAACGCGGCGCCTGGCTGGCGAACTCCGGCAACACCGGTTTTTCCACCGGCCCGCATTTGCATTTTGTGATTCAGCGCAACGCCGGGATGGAGCTGGTCTCCGTGCCGTTCGAGTTCGCCGGTCCCGACGGGCGCGGCATCACCCCGGTCGCGGGAATGCGGCTGACGGCGTATTGAATGCGTCTGGCTGGGATCAGGCGGGAACAGGCGCGAGAGCGCGTTCAACCGCCCAGATACGCCTTGCGCACCTCATCGTTGGCCAGCAAATTGGCGCCGGTATCGGCCAGCACGATGCGGCCGTTTTCCAGTACGTAGCCCCGATCGGCCAGTTGCAGGGCGCGGTGGGCGTTCTGCTCGACCAGGAAGATGGTCACGCCCTCCTCGCGGATTGCCTTCAGAATCTGGAAAATCTGGGCGATGATGATCGGCGCCAGTCCCAGCGAGGGCTCATCCAGCAACAGCAGGTTGGGCCGGCTCATCAGTGCCCGGCCAATCGCCAGCATCTGCTGCTCGCCACCGGACAGGGTGCCGCCGCGCTGGTTGCGCCGTTCCTTGAGTCGTGGAAACAGCGCGAACACCCGCTCCAGATCGGTTTCCAGCCGCGCCTTGTCGGCGAAAAACCCGCCCATCTGCAAATTTTCCCGCACGGTCAGGCCGGGGAAGATGCGCCGTCCTTCCGGCACCAGCGCCAGGCCGCACTGCATGATGACGTGGGTCGGCTTGTGGGTGATGTCCTGTCCCTCGAACACGACCGCTCCCCTGCTGGCGTGGGGCGAGCCGCAGATCGTCATCAACAACGTGCTCTTGCCCGCGCCGTTGGCCCCGATCAGGGTGACGATTTCGCCGGGTTGCACGTCCAGCGATACGCCCTTGAGCGCTTCGATCTGGCCGTAGAAGGTGTGGACGTTGTCCAGTTTCAACATCATCACTCTTCTCCCAGATAAGCCTTAATCACGCGCGGATTGCGGCGAATCTCGGCGGGCGTGCCGGTCGCGATGGGCCGGCCGTATTCCATGACCAGAATCGCGTCGGAAATCCCCATCACCAGGCTCATGTCGTGCTCGATCAGCAGCACCGCCACGCCATGTTCGGCGCGCAACTCCTTGATGAGCCGATCCAGGTCGCGGGTTTCCTGCGGATTGAGGCCGGCAGCCGGCTCGTCCAGCATCAGCAGCTTGGGGTGGGTGATCATGCAGCGGGCGATTTCCAGCCGCCGCTGTTGCCCGTAGGCGAGGTTGCCAGCTTCGCGGTTGGCCATGGCCAGCAATCCGACCTTTTCCAGCCAGAACGTCGCCCGGTCCAGCGCCTCCGCCTCGGCGCGGCGATACTTCGGCGTCTTGAACAGGCCAGGCAGCAAGCGGGTTTCCAGTTGCGCATGTTGCGAGATCAGCAGGTTCTCGACCACGGTCATGGTCTTGAACAGCCGCACGTTCTGGAAGGTGCGCACCAGCCCCAGCCGGGCGATGCGATGGCTGGGCAGGTGATGAAGCGGCTGACCGTCCAGCATCACCGTGCCGGTGGTGGGCCGGTAGAAACCACCGATGCAGTTGAACACCGTGGTTTTGCCCGCGCCGTTGGGGCCGATGATGGCGAAAATCTGGTCGCAGCGAACATCAAATTGGACGTTGTCCACCGCCAGCAGGCCACCGAACCGCATACTCAGATTCCGAACTTCCAGCAACGGCCGGGGCGCCGGTTCGGCGGCAGGCGTTTTGGCCAGTTCCAGGCTCATCGGGCGGCCCCCGCATGTTCCGGCAGTTCCAGCCGGGGGCGGACGGCGGGGATCAGGCCCTGCGGCCGCCAGATCATCATCAGCACCATCACCAGGCCGAAGGCCAGCATCCGGTATTGGTCGAACTCGCGCGCCAGTTCGGGTAACGCGGTAATGGCGATGGCGGCCAGCATCACGCCCAACTGCGAACCCATCCCGCCCAGCACCACGATCGCCAGCACCATGGCCGATTCGATGAAGGTGAACGACTCGGGGTTGATGTGGCCCTGGCGGGCGGCGAAGAAGGCCCCGGCCAGTCCGGCGAAGGCGGCGCTCAGGGTCAACGCCGACAGCTTGATGGTGGTCGGACTCAGGCCCAGCGAGCGGCAGGCGATTTCGTCCTCGCGCAGCGCCTCCCAGGCCCGGCCCAGCGGCATCCGCAGCAGGCGGTTGATGACGAACAGGATCAGCAGCACCAGCGCCAGACCGAGCAGATACATGAAGATCACGCCATAGTGGCCACTGTAGTCGAAGCCGAAAAATTCATGGAAGGTGGCGCCGTCCGCGCTGGCCCGGCGGCTGAATTCCAGCCCGAACAGGGTCGGACGCGGAATGTTGCCGATGCCGTCGGGACCGCCGGTGAGAAAATTCAGGTTGTTGAGCAGCAGGCGGGTGATCTCGCCGAAGCCCAGGGTGACGATGGCCAGATAATCGCCGCGCAGCCGCAGGACGGGCAGCCCGAGCAGGAAGCCGGTCAAGGCCGCCAGCGCCCCCGCGACCGGCAGGCCCAGCCAGAACGACAGGCCAAAGTTCTGAGCCAGCAGGGCGTAGGTATAGGCGCCGACCGCGTAGAACGCGGCGTAGCCCAGCACCAGCAGGCCAGCGAAACCGACCACGATGTTCAAGCCCAACCCCAGCATCACGTAGATCAGCGCCAGCGTCATCACGTCCACCGCGCCGCGCGAGGCGGCGAACGGCCAGATGACCGCCGCGGCCAGCAGCAAAATCCACAGCGC